>JAHRAM010000036.1 GCA_020027305.1 Acidimicrobiia bacterium
GCCCGCCAGCTCATCGAGCAGAAGGCTTCAACCCACTCTGTGGAGATGAAGTCATTATATATTTAGAAACAAAAACGAAAAATGGCAGATTTAGAAGACCTTTACCGAGAGATTATTCTTGACCACTACCGAAGCCCAAGGAATCGAGGTGAGTTGCCGTGCCCGCCAGCTCATCGAGCAGAAGGCTTCAACCCACTCTGTGGAGATGAAGTCATTATATATTTAGAAACAAAAGATGGAAAACTTACCGACCTAAAAACAGGAGGTCAAGGATGTTCAATCAGTCAGTCTTCAGCATCTCTAATGTCAGAAGCCATCAAAGGGAAATCAGTAGATGAGATAAAAAAAATTGCTACTGCCTTTAAGGCAATGCTTGGAATTGAAAGTGGCAATATTGAAGGTATTCGTGAAGAAAGTTCGCAAAATGGTGAGGGTCCTGAAGCGAGCGAAGCTGTGAAGCTGGGCGACATGGAGGCGCTAAAGGGCGTAATGAAATTTCCAGTCAGAATTAAATGTGCAGTTTTAGGGTGGAACACCCTACTCACAGAGCTAGAGGAACTTCAAAATTCCTAACCTAAAATTCACACTAGCCTAGAAATTTATTAACCTGTTTTACAAACTCAAAATCAAGCTCTGTTAGCCCGCCTGTTGAGTGATTGGTGATAGCAATGCTCACCTTGTTGTAGACATTTGACCATTCAGGGTGATGAAACAGCCTTTCAGAAATAAGTGCCACTGCTGTCATAAATGAAAATGCCTCTTTGAAATCGCTGAACTCAAACTCGCAGACAAGTTTATTGCCTGAGAGCTCCCAGTTCCCATCTATGCTTTTAAGTCGTTTTTTGATTTCTTCATCGTCTAATAATGAGTTATTAGACGATTGATTTTTATTCATCTTTACCCAACAACAACTGGGTTCACTGGGCTGCCAGTAGCACCTGTAACTTTGAGTGGGCTAATAGTCATAAACCCCTCATAGCATTTGTCTTTTGCCAGCTCAGCCAAGTTCAAAAACTCAGCCATGTAGATGCCGTTTTCAACCAGCAAGATTTTATGGACGGTCAAAAAATCATTTTCATCAAATGGGATTGACTCCACAGCAGCATTGTCAGACCCAACTGCCACCACATCTTTTTCTGCCAGCCAACGGGCAGCCTCTTTTCCAATGCCAGGTTGCTCAAATGAAATGTCTTGCCCGTTTTTGGCAATCCAAAAATCAAGATAGCCAGTTCTAATTAAAACAATGTCTCCCTCCCCGATTTCTATGCCTTGTGCTTTGGCACATTCCTCAAGCTCTGTTGCTGTAAAGCAATGACCTAGTTTTACTACCCCTTCAGCACCGCCCTCACTATCATCACCCAAATGTGCAACCATATCTAACATAACCATTCGAGCAGCAATCACTCCAACCTTTTCAATACCAAGGTGGGCTGCCCCTGTATGAGTTTTCATCGTTTCAGCCCCGAATCCGTTGTAGTGCTTTGCCTTTCCATAAACATGACATAGAGCATCCATATGTGAGGTTGTATGAGAAGCAAAAACCAAAACATCTTCATGGGCTCCAGTGCCAGGTTCACATCCCATTCCGTCATACATTCCGTCATCTGAATAATTCATCAGTGATAGCCTCATAGGAGTTCCACGATAATCTAGTAGTGGAACACCAGAACGTTGGATAGGAATTCCCAAACTATAAACCTTGCCAGTTGTGATTGACTTGCTTGCCTTTAAAATGATTTCAGGCGTCAGCAGGTTTAAGGCACCTCGCTCATCATCATCGCCCCACCTGCCCCAGTTTTTGTTTTCTGTATTTTTGTTTTCAGTTTTGCTATTTTTTGTTTCGTCGGCCATATTCTTAGCTTAGAATAAATAGTTCAAACTTTTTTAAGCAGGCTTCTTTTTAATTCGGGCGAAACGAAATCTGTCTCTAAGGGCATCTTTATATATTTCCGCGTGACGTTCAATTAGTACCGCAAACCCTTCAAAGTTTGGAATCTTTGCAAACCGCTTGGCAGCATATAAAATACTTCCCCAAAATATAGCCAAGCCGCCCGCCCAACCCATTCCTGTTTTAACAATTTTAAAGATATTGGCTGAAGAGGTGACATCAAGCAACCAAAAGTCAAAAGATACTTTTACCACAAAATACCCACCAACTGCTAAAGCAATGGTATTAAGAGTCTTTTTATAGATTGGGTGAGCTTTTGTTTCTGGCGAAAAATCAAAAATGTATGGAATGGCTGGCAGCAAAAGATTTCTTTTTAGAAATACAGAAACAATCAATACTAGACCAACCGCTGCACCTTGGCCAATTTCGATAAGAAAAAAAACATCTTCGCTACCTGTAATAATCCCCGCCAAACCCTTGCCAATAAAAAAGATTGCAACGATAGGAAGAAGCTTTCCAATCAGGACACCCCTTCTATACCTAGAGTAAGTAAACCAAACTGACGCTGCAGTCGTGACAGAAATCGCCCAAATCAAATTTAGAATATTGTAAAAAATTAAAAACAATCCCCCCACCACCAATGACTCCATACCATTTAAGGCACTACGTCCTATCTTTTTGCTTCCAGCACTATCTGCTTTTAAATTGTGTGCTACTGGGGGCAGACCATCTTTGTTTTCACGATTATCTTCGTGCTTATTTTCTGGGTTTTTATTTTCAAAGCTCATCAAATCACCAACTGTTTCTAAATTCAACTGCTTCTAAATTAAGGTGAAAAAGCCAGCCATTGCTTTGCCACAGCTTCATCACCATGAATTTCCAATTTTTCAGAGCCAACTTTTAATCGTTGCCAAACAGCAAGCATTAAATCGTTTCCAGTTGCTTGAACTGCAGCATCTCCTTTTGTGTGCTCTCTTGTGATATTTAAGTTTTCACCCTCTAGCTCACAAAACCATTCACCCTCGGTGTCTGTGCAATGTAAATGAAAACTTCCCTCAGGCCGGGCAATATCTTGCTGGTTTGCAAAGTGTCCAGAAAACAACGTCATCAAATATTCATCCACTCCATCTGCTCCCCACTCTGGCCCAATTTCAAAATCCTCGCCGACTGCCAGCTTAGCGTCATAGGCATGGATAGCTGCCTCGTGAGTTTGGCGCCTAAACCAAAATGTAGCGTCATCTGGCGCAGATGTCCAGTTCCACGCTGGCTGATCTAGCTCAGCACCCTTAAAGGCATTCAACATTTGCTCAGCTGAATCTGAAAACCAGTTAAGCAAAGTTTCACCTCCATCTTCGGGCGGTTTTTCAAGACTGTCTCTTTCTGGAATTTCCCCATTTAACGAAATTCCCGCTGTAGCAAAATGGAATACAAATCCTTGATGCCCGATAAGCCTTCCCAAATCCCACTCTGGGCAAGCCTCTACTGCTGCATCCAACCCTGAGGAAAGATTTTTTTTACCTGCATCAAGTATTGCATCTCTTGCGAGCTCTATTCGTTTTAAATAATCTTCTTTGGTCAACATATTAAAAATCTAATCTGCTTAAAAATCCCGGTTGCTTAAAAAGTCAAGATACTTAAAAATCAAGGTTATTTAAAAAGCAAGGTTACTTTTCATTCTATAATCATAACTTAGCGATGTCTTGGCAGTAATGTCAATAGTTTTTTTATCAGCCCCTATCATTTGTGATTAAGCTGGCGACTAATATATGTGTAAAGGAGATATTTTATGACTTTTATAGCAACTATTTTTGCAGAGGCTGGCAAAGGTGCTGAGAATGCTTTTGGGTGGTCGTTGGCTGGAACAAGAAACTTGCTTCATCTTATCTTTGTCATGGTCTGGGTCGGCGGGCTAGTTTTGATGGGAGCGTTAGCGCCAGTGGCAGCAAAACTTGGGCCAGATGTAGCACCTAAATTGGCGAAGCAGTTCAGCCGTGTAGCTTGGCCAGCATTTGCTCTGGCAGTCATTACAGGGCTTTGGAATATGGGCTCTAACTGGGAAGATTCAACCACTGGCTGGAAGGTGGGACTGCTCATAAAATTTGGACTGGTTGCACTCTCAGGAGTAGCAACTTGGCTTCACCTTAAAGTTGAAAATCGCAAACAGAAAATGATATTTGCAGGGCTTACCCTGCTTCTTGCCATCGCCATCGTAGTTCTTGGAATCGCACTTGGTCATTAAATTGAGCGCCAAAAAATAAATATAGAAGTAAGCAATAAAATCTAAGGTACCAAAACAAGAAAACCAAAAATAAGGAGAGACATCAAAATGGATTTAGAAAAAATTGCGGATCGAATCGCTATTGAAGATTTGCTCGTCCGCTACACACACGCCATTGATACCAAAAACTTTGAATCACTAGACAATGTTTTTACAGAAGACGCAGACCTTGACTATACCGAAGTTGGTGGAATAAAAGGCAAGATTTCTGAAATGAAAGAGTGGTTTGGGAAATCCCTCAGCATTTTCAAAGTGACCCAGCACCTCATCGGAAAATCACTAATTGAGATGTCAGACGATGGCAACACTGCTGAATGCAGAACTATCGTTCACAACTCACTCACAGTTTCAGTCAATGATGAAGGCAAATATGACAAAGAAGGTGAAAAGACCGCAACAATTTTTTGTGGTTGCTGGTATTTAGACACCTGTGTGAAAACAGATGATGGCTGGCGTATCGCCAAAAAATATGAAGAGTTGGGATACTTTGAAGGAGACTTGGCAGTGTAATCGCTAGAAGAT
>JAHRAM010000056.1 GCA_020027305.1 Acidimicrobiia bacterium
TTGAAATAGCTACAACTAAAGCATCAGGGTCACCAGTCTCAATCAAGAGTGAGGCTTCTTCGTTTTTTCCAACCACTTCGGGCAACCCACCTCCATTGGTCGCTACCAGCGGAATTTCAGTAGCCATTGCCTCAACTGCTGGAAGTGAAAATCCTTCATATAAAGAAGGCACAACTGCAACACTAGAAGAGGCATAGGCTTCCACGACTTCTTCATCGGTAATGCCTGACACAAAATTAACTGCCCCTTCTAGCCCCAATCTCTCAATGGCACGAGCTGCAACACTATTTTCTGCCAGCTTACCTATAACAGTTAGCTCAATATCTCTTTCAGTTCGGAGCTTGGCAATAGCTTCCAATAAATAAATTAGGCCCTTCAGTGGAACATCAGCTGAGGCAGTGGTGAGAATTTTATTTTTCTGACGTTTTATTTTTTGGAAAGGCTTAAACAATTCCAGGTCAACTCCAACAGGCACAATTTCAATTCTGTCAAGCGAAACCCCATGTCCTGAATGAATATCGGCTTTTGTTGCCTCAGTAATTGTCATTATCCGCTCTATTCGCTGTGCCACTCGAGACTGCATTTTGGTGAAGGCATACCAACGGCTCTTTGAAAATCGCTGAAAAATGTTTTTAGCATGCTGCATTTCAAGCTGGCGGTCTACAGTGATGGGATGATGCATGGTCGCTATGAGTGGAAATCCTCTTCGCTGAAGTTCAAGCAACCCATAGCCCAATGACTGATTATCGTGAATAATATCAAAATCAGAACGTCTATGCTCCAACGTTTTAAGCACCCTGAAACTAAAAGACAAAGGCTCCCCAAATGTGCCTAGACAATATGTTCCAAACTCAGCTACATCAGCAAAAGATTTAAGCTCCCAAAATCCAGGCATCCTTCCTGGATGCTGGCTATTAAAAATGTCTAGGCTAGGAAGTTTGGTCAGCTTTACTTCGCCATTTGTTTCCTCCGTCAAATCATCTAATACTGGATAGGGTTGCCCTGAAAAAACTTCTACTCGATGCCCCAAGGCACATAGCTCCTTTGCCAAATAACGAGTGTAGACACCTTGCCCGCCACAATGTGGTTTGCCTCTATATGTGAGTAGGGCTATTTGAAGTGAGTCAGGCGATTTTTTTGCCAATTAAAAATTCTGTGCTGTTTTAGGTGTCAATAGATGTTTTATTAAATCTAGCGATTTTTTTGTGAAAATAAACATAGTTATGAAAGCAGTGCCAGAGCAGCTTCTCGCCCAGAACGGATACAGGCAGGGATTCCAACGCCATTAAGTGAAGAGCCCGCTAGAAAAATATTTTGCTTTTTTAGGGCATCTTTTATGACTTCTAGTTTTTGGGTATGTCCAGGAAAGTATTGTGGAAAAGACTTGCGCCAACGGGTAATCCTGCTGGCTTTAGGGGTTGCTTCAATTTGGAACTCTTTGGCTAACTCCCCTAAAACAATTTTCAAAATTTCTTCATCAGATTTTTCTACAATTGCGTCAGCATTATGTTTTCCAACAGACACTCTTAGAACTTCACTATCGCTAGCTTTGCCCCACTTTTGGCTTGAAAAACTTACCGCAGTTATGTTTAAATTCTTTTCAGCCAAAACCAAAGCGCCAGATGCTCCTTTAAATCTTTCAGGCAATATATCTTTTGAATTTTGAGCTTTATATACCAACTGAACCATTCCAACTGAAGCAAATTCAATTTCTAAAAGCATATCTTTTGAAGTTTCTGAATCTATGTTGCTGTTTGCCAACAGCTTGGCAACAGAAAATGCGGGAATGGCTAATATATGGGCATCAGCAGGGATTTCAGACAAGCTCTGAATTGACGTCTCAAGCTCCACTGAATTCAGCTCTTCATATAATTTCTTGCTAAGCCCTTCTACTATTTCACTCATTCCTTTCTTAGGGGCATAAAAAACAGGAGCGCTTTTTTTTGTGTTAGCAGTAACTGCTGTGTTTTGTAAACCTTTTATTAAGCTGGGCGAGTTCTTTAGATTTGAAAATATTGGGGTGGTCACATCTAGGTCAAGCAAATCTGGATTAGATGCAGAAATGGCAGACAACAGAGGAGCAACTTGTCGCTCATAGATGAGATTACCGATACGAGACCGAACAAACCCACCAACAGTTTTTTCATTTGGCTTCCTGTTGTCTGCTTGAATCTCTTCGCGTTCTAAATCAATTAACAACTCGTTTCTAATTTCTTCACTCATTTCAGAATTTGGGTCAAGCGGCACACCTAAAACCTGTGGTTGAATTAATTCATAGAAACCCTCACTTCCTAAAAGCAAAACCTTTGCTGTAGTTGGGGAAAATAACTCATGCTCTTCTATTTCCAACTCCTTACATAGCTCAATACCCTCTGGCACCCGTGCCAAAAAGGCATCAGCACCTTCTTCTACTTGAACGCCGCCTAGAGTAGTTGTTTTTAAGGCTCCACCTAGCCTGTTAGTTTTTTCATAGAGCCTGACATTTTTTACCCCAAGTTTTTTCGCTTCATAAGCAGCAACCATTCCACTTATGCCACCCCCAATGACTGCCACTTCTTTTTGCATTGCTTAGTTAATTGTCTATTTAGCAGTTTGACTATGAACTAACTCTACAATTGCTTTTAAGATATCTGGATTTGTTTCAGGCAAAACCCCATGCCCTAAATTAAATATGTGCCCAAAATCTCCTTGGCTTTCTTCTAAAACTTTTAGCACGCCCTTTTCTACCTGACTCCATTCAGCTAAACAAAGTGTAGGGTCAAGATTTCCTTGAAGAGCAGCAACATTTGGTACTAATTTCCTTGCCTCAGATAATGGAACTCGCCAATCAATCCCCAATACCGTTGCGCCACTGTCTCCCATTAAATGGAGGAGGTGAGAAGTTCCGACTCCAAAGTGAATAAGGGGAATGTTATAATGTGCCAACGACTGAAAGATTTTTTGAGTGTGAGGAAGAACATACTTTTCATAGTCATAAGCACTCAATACTCCTACCCATGAATCAAACAGTTGAATAGCTGAAACCCCTGCTTCAATTTGTGACTTAAGAGAAGCAATAACAATATCTGTGAGCTTGTCGAGCAGAGCTTGAAAAAATGGTTCGTCTTCTAAATACATTGCTGCTTTGCCCCAAGCATAATTTCGGCTAGGCCCACCCTCAATTAAATAGCTTGCTAATGTGAATGGTGCCCCAGCAAAACCAATTAACGGCACATCTAGCTCTTTCACTAAAATCTCAATAGTCTCAAGCACAAACCCAGTATCTTCTTCTGGTTCAAATGCACGGAGCCGTTTCAATTGGTGAATGTCTCGATAAGGTTCAGCGACTACTGGCCCTTTACCTGAGACCATTTCAACTCCTGCTCCAATTGCAATCAATGGAACCATGATGTCAGAATACAAAATGGCTGCATCAACTCCATAGCGCCGAATTGGTTGCATAGTTATTTCGGCAGCAATCTCAGGCTGGCAAAGGGATTCGACGATTGAGCCAGCTAAACGCAATTCTCTATATTCGGGCAAAGATCTTCCTGCTTGGCGCATAAACCAAACTGGGGTATGTGATGTAGGTTCGCCCCCTGATGCATTTAAGAAGGTAGTTTTCATTGATTAAACAAATTTTTTAATTTTTAGATGCCTCTTACTCTTAACCCTATAAAGAAAAAATCAATT
>JAHRAM010000058.1 GCA_020027305.1 Acidimicrobiia bacterium
TTTCTTCCTTTTTTCATTAGGGGGGGGGGCATTAGTAGCAAAATCTACTTTTCGGTAAAGCATTAAATAAAATCTCCCATAATAAATTCTCCCAAAAAGCCTTTTAGTGGCTTTTAAAACTTAAATAAACTTATAGTAAAAAATAGCACGAAATTTTCAAATTGCAAGGCAGTAAGCAAAAAAAATTGTATTGATATTTCCACACTTCTTTTCATTTATTTAATAAAATAAGTTTTTAGTGAGGAAAGCGAATTTAGGCTCAAATAATCTTCTCAGTATTTCAGAGCTTGGAAGTCAAGGGTTGAAGCATTTGCTTTTTTTAACTGCTTCTTTTGATGGAAAATTTTTGCCTGAGGCACAAAATGCGCTTTTGGGAAAAACAGTTGCCACGTTATTTTGGGAAAGCTCCACACGAACGAAATTATCTTTTGAAGCTGCCACAAAACAGCTAGCGGGGCAGTGTCTTAACCTTGACAAGCAAGGGTCAGCGGCATCTAAGGGTGAATCAATTCGTGACACCGTAGAAACCTTGCTCTCTTTGAGAACTGATTGCTTGGTGGTTCGTCATAGCTCAAGTGGTGCGCCGAGTCAGATTGCTCGCTGGGTGGATGTGCCAGTGATAAATGCTGGGGATGGATGCAACGCTCACCCAACACAAGCTCTTTTAGATTGCTACACCATTCAAAGTCATTTGGGCGATTTGGCGGGGCTTCGAATTCTCATTGTGGGAGACATCAGGCACTCTAGGGTAGCCCGCTCATGTATCGTGGCGTTTAAAATGCTGGGGGCTAATGTGAGTGTGTTTGCTCCGCCAACTCTTTTGCCTGTGGCACTTGAGTCGTGGGGGGTAGAGCTTGTTCAAGATTACAACACGGCACTAGAGCGAACAGATGTGGTTTATTTGCTTCGGGTTCAAAAAGAACGCCAAGATGAAGCATTTTTGCCATCCTTAAAAGAATACAATCGGTTTTACGGGCTAACGATGGCGCGGGCAAAGTTTTTGAAAGACCATGCATTGATAATGCATCCTGGACCCATCAATCGTGGAGTCGAAATTGACAATGAGGTAGCAGAACTTGAAAATGCTGTGCTCACAGAACAGGTGGCAAATGGTGTGCTGGTGAGGATGGCGGTGCTATATCATTTATTGGCAGAAGAAAATTGATGTGAAGAATACAATTGCTAAAAATGAACTCACTAAAAAATAAATCATCGGAAAAGAAGCTATTAAAAAGGGACTGCCAAAAATGAAGCTACTGAAAAAGAAACTGCCAAAATGAACAGGATTTTAATTCGCAACGGAAAGGTCTTAACTGGTGGCGGCAATTTGGGTGGCAATTTGAGCAATGATTTAGGCGGCGAGAAATTAGACATCCTCATTGAAGGTGAACACATTATTGGCATTGAAAAAGACATTACCAAAAACATTGCCAAAAATTCATCAAGCAAGCTAATAGAAATAGATGCCAGTGAGTGTCTGGTTGCGCCTGGGCTAGTTGATATTCATACTCACCTTCGCCAGCCTGGAACAGAAGAGGCAGAAACCATTGAGTCGGGAAGTTTGGCGGCCGCACTTGGAGGTTTTACGGCAGTTTTGGCAATGCCAAACACTGAGCCAGCAATTGATTCTGTATCAGTGGTTCGAGAAATTAAAGAACTCTCCAAGCGGGCATTTTGCGATATTCACATTGCGGGTGCCATCACAAAAAACAGGCAGGGTGAAACGCTTGCGCCGATGGCTGAGATGGCTGAACTAGGGGTAAAGATGTTCACAGATGATGGGCGAGGGGTTCAAGATGCAGGGCTGATGCGGCGAGCACTGGAATATTCTTCAAACCTATCTGTGCGCTTAGCCCAACATTGTGAAGTAGAGTCGCTTGCAGCAGGTGGACAAATGAATGAAGGCGAGTGGTCATCTAAGTTGGGGCTGAAGGGAATTCCAGCAGCAGCTGAAGAGTTGATGGTGGCAAGAGACATTGCTCTTTCAGAGCTGACAGGTGCCTCAGTTCATTTTCAACACCTCTCAACTGCTGGCTCTGTCGAGCTGGTTAGTCAAGCACGAGCCAAAGGGCTAAACATTACGGCCGAAGCAGCCCCTCATCACTTTTCACTAACCGAAGAGTGCTTGAGTGATTTTGACCCTATATATAAGGTGAACCCTCCGCTTAGGTCAAAAAATGATGTGGCGGCCATTGCTGGCGCTCTAAAGGGTGGGGCTATTGATGTCATAGCCACCGATCACGCCCCCCATTGTGCAGACTTGAAAGAGCAACCCTTTGAAGATGCTCCGTGTGGAATGCTGGGGCTTGAAACCGCCCTATCACTTTCGTTGATGAACCTTGATATGTCGCCTGAAGATGTTATCCGCGTGCTTTCCATTAACCCTGCCACGATTGCAAAGATGGAAGATCAAGGCGGGCAAAATAATGGCGCAAAAAATAATAGCTGGCTGGCAGAGGGAAATGTGGCCAACCTCTTTGTGTTTGACCCAACTGAAAAATGGATAGTAGACAAAACAAAGTCGCCCAGTCGAAGCAGAAATAACCCCTATGACAAAATGGAGATGACAGGGAAGGTGATGCATACGATTTATAGAGGTAGGCAAGTCGTGGCTGACTTTAAATTGGTAGAAGCTGAGTTGGAAAAGGTGTTAGCTTGATGAAGGCGAACTCTAAACCAGAAATCAGCCCAGAAGAGGAAATCAACCCAGAAGAAGGCGCTCTAGTTTTGGCAGACGGCGAAATATTTGAAGGCGATGTTTATGCTGGTGCAGGCGAAAAAAACATTTTTTCTGGGGAGGTCGTTTTTAACACCGTTCATACTGGATACCAAGAAGTCATAACCGACCCATCCTATGCTGGGCAAATCATCACATTTACATATCCTCACATTGGAAACTATGGCGCCATCTCAAAAGATTCTGAAAGCAGGCGCCCGTTTTGCCGTGGTGTGATTGTGAGAGATATTTCACACACGCATTCTAATTGGCAAGCCGAAGAGGGTTTGCTGTCGTATCTTGTGAACCAGTCGGTGCCGCTCATATCTGGCATCGATACGAGGCGACTGACAAAACATATTAGAGATGCAGGTGCTATGCCTGGAGCATTTGGAGTCGCGAGTGAAAAAGAGCTTCTTAAAGCAGCCCAAGCTGAGCCAGGAACTGATGGCGTGAACTTGGTTAATGAAGTGACAACTGCTGAGCCATATTTTTACCCGCCAGTTGAAAACGCAGAAGGCAAAACGGCAAAATATGGTGACAAAAACGGCAACCTTAAAAAAGGCAACCTTAAAAAAGACAGTGCCGAAAATACTGAAGCGGGGCGTAAAGAGTTTTCAGTGGTAGCAATAGATTTTGGCATTAAAAAATCTATCCTCGAGCAGTTGTCAGAATTTTGTCAAATAGAAGTAGTTCCTGCAGATACCACAGCAGCAGATATTTTGGCGCGCAACCCCGATGGAGTTTTTTTGTCAAATGGGCCAGGCGATCCAGATTGTGTTTCTGATGCGGCGGTTTTTGAGTTGCTGGGAAATGTTGCGATATTTGGGATTTGTTTAGGGTTTCAAATTCTGGCACAAGCAATGGGAGCCCAGACTTACAAACTACCATTTGGGCATCACGGTGGAAACCATCCTGTGATGAACTACCAGACAGGCAAGGTTGAAATCACCGCACAAAATCACAACTTTGCAGTTGATGGCAACAGCTTTTCTGAAGATTTTTTAGCCGATTCAGGTTTGGAAATCACACATATCAACTTGAACGACCAAACACTTGAAGGTATTTATTCTAAAGAGCTGAAGGCAATGGGAATTCAGTACCACCCAGAAGCTGGCCCTGGCCCTCACGATAGCCGTTATTTGTTTTCGCGTTTTGCTGAGCTGATGGAAAAATGATGTTGCTGGAAAGATAATTCATGCCTGCCAGACAAGACATCAATTCAATCCTCATAATTGGCGCTGGCCCCATCGTTATCGGCCAAGCTTGTGAGTTTGACTATTCGGGAGTTCAAGCTTGCCGAGCTTTGAAAGAAGAGGGCTATCGTGTCATCTTGGCAAATTCCAACCCTGCCACAATAATGACTGACCCTGAGTTTGCTGATGCTACATATCTAGAGCCACTTAGAAGCGATATCCTTGCCCAAATTATTGAAAAGGAAAAACCCGATGCTGTGCTGTCTACTTTGGGAGGGCAAACCGCCCTCAACCTCACCATTGAGTTGTTTGAGATGGGGGCGCTTCAGGGCGTTGAACTGCTGGGGGCAGATTTAGATGCCATCACCACTGCTGAAAACCGAGCGCAATTCAAAGAGGCGATGTTAGAGATTGGGCTTAGCTTGCCAGAGTCGGCAGTGGCCGATTCTAAAAGGTCAGCAAAAGAGGTGCTTGAAAATCTGGGCTTGTCAGTTATTATTCGCCCAGCATATATTTTGGGTGGAGCTGGGGCTGGGGTTGCCACGACTCAGGCAGAATTTGATGAGATGGTAGAACGCGGGCTTGCTGCCAGCCCTATCGGGCAGATTTTGATTGAGGAATCCATTGCTGGCTGGAAGGAATTTGAGCTAGAGGTTATGCGCGACAAAAACGACAACTGCGTAGTGATTTGTTCCATTGAAAACTTTAACCCGATGGGCGTTCACACGGGCGACAGTATCACTGTAGCTCCTGCTCAAACTTTGTCAGACTGGGAATATCAGCAGATGAGAAATGATGCATTTGCGTGCATAAGAAGAGTGGGGGTTGAAACAGGCGGCTCAAATATTCAGTTTGCTGTGAACCCAGAAGATGGTAGGCGAGTGGTGATTGAAATGAACCCGCGAGTTAGTCGCTCTTCGGCTCTGGCATCTAAAGCCACTGGGTTTCCAATCGCAAAGATTGCCTCGCGGTTGGCAGTGGGTTATACCTTAGATGAAATTACAAACGATATTACTGGCGCCACCCCAGCATCCTTTGAGCCAGCCATTGATTATGTGGTTACTAAGATTCCGCGCTTTGCATTTGAGAAACTGCCAGGAACATCGGGTGTGCTGGGGGCTTCTATGCAGTCTGTGGGAGAAGTCATGTCAATCGGGCGGACGTTTCCAGAATCGCTTCAAAAGGCAATCCGCTCTTTAGAGCTGGGGAGAGCTGGGCTGAATGCTGACTTGGCTGAAGTTGATATTGGCCGCGCTAAAGACAATAGACACAACAACGTTAACAATGAGGATATTAAACCTAAGGGCGAAAGTGGTATTGCTAAAAAAGATGGTGGCGATAATGGCATGGGTGGCAATGATAGTAGTAGAAATGATTTAATTGAAGAGCTGATTGAAAAATGTGAAGCTCCAACTGCTGAACAGATTTTTCATGTTGAGACTGCTATTAGGGCAGGGGCAGATATTAAAGAGCTGAGCCAGCGAACAAAAATCGATAGGTGGTTTTTAGACCAGATAGCAAGGATTTCTAAAGCTCGGTTAGAGTTGGAAGAATTCGGGTTAGACCTAGAAGAGCCACGTCAAGAAAAATCGGGGCAAGAAAAATCGGCGCGCGAAAAATTAAATGCAATTCTTCCAGCAAAAGAATTGAAGAGGCTCAAGCAGCTGGGTTTTTCTGACGAACAGATTGCATTCATTCTTTCTAACTCGGCCTCAAAAAATCTAAATCAAGCTGGCAGGCAAGACATTACGGAGCCTGAAATTACGCAATCTAACATCACGCAATTTAACATCACCCAAGCTGAAATCACACAAGCCAGAGAGGCAGCGGGAATATTTCCTACCTACAAAAATGTCGACACCTGTGCTGGGGAGTTCTTTAGCGAAACTCCATATAGCTATTCCACTTATGAAGATACCGATGAGCTGGTCGGCACACCTGCAAAGAAGGTGATGATTTTGGGTTCTGGCCCAAATCGTATCGGGCAGGGCATTGAGTTTGATTATTGTTGCGTTCATGCCAGCTTTGCTTTGCGTGAGGCGGGATATGAAACCATAATGGTGAACTGCAACCCTGAAACTGTTTCCACCGATTATGACACCAGCGACCGTCTATATTTTGAACCGCTCACTATAGAAGATGTGTCAAACATCATTGAGGCTGAAAACCGAATTGCTAAAAGTAGCGGTACTCCATCTGTTGAAAAGGTCATTGTT
This sequence comes from Acidimicrobiia bacterium, assembly GCA_020027305.1. Taxonomy (GTDB): domain Bacteria; phylum Actinomycetota; class Acidimicrobiia; order Acidimicrobiales; family Hopanoidiivorantaceae; genus JAHRAM01. The sequence goes on from JAHRAM010000058.1 coordinate 6,129, forward strand.
AGCTTGGGGGGGCAAACTCCGCTCAAGCTGGCAGCCCATCTGCCGCCAGAAATGATTGCAGGCACGCCCGTTGATTCAATTGATTTGGCAGAAGACCGCCAACGCTGGACTGACCTGTGTGCTGAGTTAGAAATCGCCGTTCCCATTGGTGCCACTGCCACCGATGAAAAGTCGGCATTGGCAGTTGCTGGCGAAATTGGGTATCCGCTTTTGGTTCGCCCATCTTATGTGTTGGGTGGAAGGGCAATGGAGATTGTGGATTCTGATGAGCAGTTGGTGAATGCTATGAGGAAAATGGCAGAGATGTCAGGCTTGGGGCGAGAGGGCGAGCTTGCTAGCCAGCGCCCGATTTTGCTAGATAAGTTTTTAGAAGATGCCATTGAGGTAGATGTAGATGCCTTGCGCGACGAGGCAGGGGAGGTGATGATTGGCGGAGTGATGGAACATATTGAAGAAGCAGGAGTTCATTCTGGCGACAGTGCGTGTGTGCTTCCGCCATATAGTTTGGCAGAATCGACTTTGGCAGTTATTGAGGAATACACCGTTCGCATTGCCAATGCTTTATCAGTTGTCGGGCTGATAAATATTCAGTTTGGAATTGTGCCAACTGGAAGGAATGGAAGGCACAAACAAAACACCAAAAAAGCCTCAGGCGATACTGTAGACGACATAAATACAGCAGACGATATATATGTGTTAGAGGCAAACCCACGTGCCAGCCGAACAGTTCCGTTTGTGTCAAAAGCCACTGGAATTCCACTTGCCAAAATCGCTACCCGCCTAATGATGGGCGACAGCTTGGCAGAGCTTAGAAAAGAGAAGGTGCTTACTGACGCAAAAGAAAAAGGCAAAAACGCGGCGGGGCATATTTCAGTTAAAGAAGCTGTGCTTCCGTTTGATAGATTTTTGGGAACCGATGCAGTGCTCGGCCCAGAAATGCGTTCCACTGGTGAGGTGATGGGAATTGACGAAACCACTGCGATGGCGTATGGCAAGAGCCAGATTGCAGCAGGGGTAAACCTTGTGCAGACAGCACAAAACGCAAAGATATTTTTCTCGCTGTCTGACAAAGATAAAACAAAAGGGGCAGAGTTGGCAGCTCGACTTGTGGCACTGGGGTTTGAGTTGGTCGCTACGAGAGGCACAGCAAAAGCTCTTACAGATTCAGGTGTTGTCGTTTCAGCGCTGGTCGCCAAACTAGAAGAAACCCACGATGCTGAAACTCCACTTGATGCTGTGGAACTCATTGAAGAAGGACACATTGCATTTGTCGTAAACACCCCACAAGGAATGGGGCATGGAAAACGAGCCCGCGCCGATGGAAGTCGAATCAGGCGGGCAGCAATCGCTGAAAAGATTCCACTCTTTACAACGTTGTCAGCGGTGGAGGCAGCAGTTGGGGCATTAGAAGAACTCCAAACCTCTGAGTTTCAAGTGCGGTCGCTACAGGAATACCACGCCCAGCTTTAATAACTCATCCACCCTTTCACCAAAATCACGCCAAATAAAAAACTGCCCCCAAAAAAACGAAACACGCAAACACAAGAACAAAAACAAAAAGTGAAAGCAAAAATCAACCTCACCACAAAGGTGGGAAAAGTGGAGCTTCCAAATCCTGTGATGTCTGCTTCTGGCACCAGCGGTTTTTCAACCGAGCTTTCTCCCTATATTGATTTGGCAGTGCCGGGGGCGATGGTTGCGAAGTCACTTGCCCCATATCAGTGGGAGGGAAACCCATATCCGCGCATTTCAGAAGCTCCAGGCGGAATGCTAAATAGTGTTGGGTTGCAGGGGCCAGGAATTCCCGCTTGGATTGAAAGTCACCTGCCAAAGTTGGTGGAAACAGACGCGCGCATTGTGGCAAGCATTTGGGGGAAAACCGTGAGCGAGTTTAAAACGGCAGCTGAGATGCTTTTACCTGTGAAGCACCAACTCACCGCACTTGAAATAAATGTATCTTGCCCCAACATTGAAGATGGGGCAAAGTCATTTTCACACTCTCCAAAAGCAGTGGGGGAGGTAGTCTTAGCGGTTTCGGCTGCGCTAAATAATGGCGAGCTAAAAAACGAAGCTAACAATAAAAATCACAACTTACCAAAATGGGTGAAACTAGCACCAGACACTCCCGACCTAAATGCCGTAGTCAGCCAAGCGATTACGGCAGGCGCAGATGCCATCACTTTAACAAATTCACTTCCAGCGATGCGGATTGATACAGAAACCCAGCGCCCCTACTTGTCAGGAATAACTGGCGGGTTTTCTGGGGCTGCGCTAAAATCCATTGCCTTGAAGGCGGTTTATGAAACTTATGAGGCGTTTCCCGACCTGCCCATCATCGGCTCAGGGGGAGTTCGCTCAGGTGAAGATGTGGCACAATATTTTATGGCGGGAGCATCAGCAGTTCAAGTCGGGGCAGCCACATTTCTCAACTCTAGAGCGCTTGTTAAAATCATAAAGAGTTTGAGGCGATGGTGCAGGAAAAATTCCATCACCGAAATCGCATCGCTTAAAGGAGCTGCCCATAATCTTAAAAGGGATACTTACAAATGAGTCAAAAAGAGCGAGCCACCCCAAAATTTAAAGGAGCTGTCGGCAAATGATTTCAGGCGAAACAATCCCAAGGCAAAGGTTGGCGCTGGTGCTTGATACTGCTGATTTGAAGCAAGCAAAGCAGCTGGCAAAAAAACTTAGCCCATATTTTGGCGTTCTAAAAGTTGGGCTTACATTGTTTTCAGCGCACGGGCCAAAAGCAGTTAAAGCCCTCAAACCTTTCGGGCAGATATTTTTAGACCTAAAGCTACATGACATCCCCAATCAAGTGGAAGGAGCAGCTCGGGCGATTTCAAAACTGGGGGTTGACTATGTGACTCTCCATGCCGAAGGCGGAAAAGAAATGCTAACTCGGGCAGTCAGAGCGCTCGATGAAAATTTATCAGGCGAAAATCTAGCTAGCGCTACAACTATCACAGCAAGTTCTGTTCCAATTCCCAAATCAGCCGCTAAGTCTAACGACCCATCTTTTTTTGCACCACAAGGAGTTAAAACGTTGGCGATAACTTTTCTAACCAGCCAGGGCAATGTGGATGAAAACGTATTCAAGCAAAGGGTGAAGCTTGCTGCCGAGGCGGGATGCTATGGAATAGTGTGTTCAGCCCACGAAGTGAAGCTGGCAAAAGAAGTTGCAAGCAGCATTTCACGAGATATTTTTTGTGTGGTGCCAGGCATTCGCCAGGCTGGAAATCCTACTCACGACCAAGCTAGAGCAGCCACTCTTTCAGAAGCAAAAGCTGCTGGAGCAGATATGTTCGTTATTGGCAGGGCAGTGACTGAAGCAAGCGACCCCATTGAAGCCGCAAAATCCCTTCTTGAAATTTAAGCCAAATCTTGCAGCAGAAATA
>JAHRAM010000076.1 GCA_020027305.1 Acidimicrobiia bacterium
CATTTTTTCTTTTTTAATTTTTTCTTGAACTAGCTTGGTTTCACGATGATGGAATGTACTCGAATTCATCAGTGGCAACTCTGCTTGAGTCGCATATACATCCTGTCTCATATATATAATATGTCATTAAGGTGTGACAATTTTGGACTTAAATTCAAAACTAGGTTTGATTCTTGTAAATTCTGTCGCACCCAAAAGGTAAGATATAAATATGTCATCAGTTTTTGCAAGAACACCTAAAGAGCTGGTTAGCTCAGTTTATGAAAAAATAACCCATACCATTGAATCGGGCGACCACCCGCTAGCAGGCAAACCGCTCACCTTGGCAGAAAAGTTACTAGTTTCTCATCTCTCTCCCAATGAGCGCCCCGACAGCCTAGACCGAGCCGAAACCTACACCGACCTTCTTCCTGACCGAGTTGCCATGCAAGATGCAACTGCCCAAATGGCGTGGCTCCAGTTTATGACTGCCGAGCTAGATGAAGTAGCTGTTCCAACCACCACCCACTGCGACCATCTGATTTTGGCAAGAGAGGATGGGGAAAAAGATTTACAAGTCGCGCTCCAAAGCAATGACGAAGTATATAAATTTTTAGAATCAGCGTCTGCTCGCTACGGCGGAGGCTTCTGGCAACCTGGCTCTGGCATAATACATCAAGTCGTGCTTGAAAACTATGCCTTCCCTGGCGGGCTAATGATTGGAACCGACAGCCACACTCCAAATGCTGGCGGGCTAGGAATGCTTGCCATCGGGGTGGGCGGAGCAGATGCTGTAGATGTTATGGTTGGTGAACCTTGGAACCTTCGCTGGCCAAAAGTTATCGGCGTGCGCCTAACAGGCGAGCTATCTGGATGGAGTTCCCCCAAAGATGTCATCTTAAAGATGGCAGAGATTTTGACCGTGAAGGGCGGAACAGGCGCCATCATTGAATATTTCGGGCCAGGCGCCAAAACTATCTCTTGCACAGGCAAGGCAACCATATGCAACATGGGTGCAGAAATCGGAGCCACTTGCTCACTCTTTTCTTATGATGAAACCATGGATGCCTATCTCCGCGCAACCGAACGTTCGCACCTAGCCGACTTAGCACAGCCAATGGCCCAGCATCTGACACCAGATGCCGAAGTAATATCTGCCCCCGACAATTTCTATGACCGCCTAATTGAAATTGACCTTTCCACACTATCGCCCCTTATCAACGGGCCACATACCCCCGACCGCGCAAGACCTCTTTCTGCCCTTGGCGCTGAAGCCGAAAAGGAAGGTTGGCCGAATGAAATCAGCGCTGCCCTAGTTGGCAGCTGCACAAATTCTTCTTATGAAGACATCACCCGCGCTGCGGCGATATTAAAAGACGCAACCAACAAAGGGCTAAAGGTCAAAACTCCCCTTTTGGTTACGCCAGGTTCTGAACGCGTTCGTGCCACAATTGAAAGAGATAACCTGCTTAAGATTTTTGAAGATGCTGGAGCTACTGTTTTGGCAAATGCCTGTGGCCCATGCATCGGGCAGTGGCAAAGAGACGACATAGCCGAAGGCGAAACCAACACCATCGTGACCAGCTACAACAGAAACTTCCCCAAACGAAACGATGGAAACCCTGAGACATTGGCTTTTGTAACCTCTCCAGAAACCGTAGTGGCACTAGCACTGGCAGGAAACCTCAACTTTGACCCAGCAAATGATGCGCTAGAAAACGAAGTAGGTGAAAAAGTGAGGCTAGTTCAGCCAGTCGGAGAACAGCTTCCCAAAAACGGATTTGAAGAAGGCGAAAGCGGATTTCTTGCCCCACCAGAAGACCCAAGCCAACGTCCACAAGTATCAGTTGCAAAAGACAGCCAGCGACTTCAAATCCTTGAGCCATTTCCTGCATGGGATGGAAACGACTTTGAAGATTTGTTTGTCTTGGTAAAAGCAGTCGGAAAATGCACTACCGACCACATATCACCTGCTGGCAAATGGTTAACATATAGAGGACACCTAGAAAATATCAGCGAGAACTTATTTTCTGGCGCCGTCAACAGCTTTGCTAAAGAAACTGGAACAGGCATCAACCACCTCACTGGCAAAACTCAACCCCTAAATGAAATTGCACGCGAATACCATTTGGAAAACAAAGGATGGATAGCAGTCGGCGATGAAAACTATGGGGAAGGCTCTTCAAGAGAACACGCTGCTATGGAACCTCGTTTTAGAAATTGTAAAGCGGTGTTGGTTCGCTCCTTTGCGCGCATTGCAGAAACTAACCTCAAAAAGCAAGGCGTGCTTCCACTGACCTTTGCCAATGGAAAAGACTATGACCTAATTCAAGCCGACAGCCTGATTTCAATAACTGGGCTAAACGAACTCGCACCTAAACAACCCGTAACCGTGCTGATTAAAAACCCAGAGACTGGCAAAACAAATGAAATCGCCACAAACCACACTCTTTCTAAGCGCCAGATTGAATGGTTCAAAGCAGGCAGCGCACTCAATTTAATCCGCCAGAAGAAAAGTTAGCCACTTAACCAGCCAACAATTTTGAATCAAATCCGCGGTAACACCGAAAGCCCTGTATCAGTTGAAGTTGGAAATTTCCCAAACACAGAATTCCAAGCTGTCATGTTTGACATTGATGGCACTCAAAACATGGGCGCGCTCACTCATGAAGCTGGGCTCTCGCTTGCAGCTGCAGCTGAGCTTGCACTTGAAAAACGTCTCCCCTTAATTGGAAACATCAGCTCGGTTGGCGCTGACATAAACGAGGGAATTTCAGCTGCCTATGGGTGGGGTCTGGCGGCCAAAAACCTTGTGAGTTGTTCTGGTATCGTGCCAATTATCCTTTCCACTTTTGGTCCAGCAGTTTCAGGCCCAGCCCTACTGCTTGGTATCTCAGACATTTCAATAATGTCAAAAGACAGCTATGCATTTGTCTCTGGCCCAAACATGGTGCGCCAATTCACAGGAGTCGATGTTGATACCGTAAAGCTAGGCGGTGCTGAAATGCACACATCAAAAAGCGGAGTCGCCAATTTCACTGTTAAAGACCAAGAAAATGCAAATCACCTCATTGCTGATTTGCTCATGCTCCTTCCACCAAACACCGACACTCCCCCACGGCGTATTCATACTAACGACCCTATTGAGCGAGATACGCCAGATGCATTTGAGTTGTTGCCAGAAAGTCCTCAAGCTACCTATGACATAAGAACAATCATTCGCGAAATCGTTGACGATGGCGAATTGCTAGAATCAAAATCTAACTGGGCGCAAAACATCGTCACAGCATTTGCTACCATAGATGGATTCCCCATTGCCATCATTGCAAACCAGCCCCAAACGTTGGCAGGTACCGTTGACATATCTGCCAGCCAAAAAGCTGCCCACTTCGTCAACTTTGCCGACTGCTTCAACCTCCCAATCTTAACTTTTGTAGATACTCCTGGGTTCCAACCTGGTAGAGACCAAGAATGGAAAGGGATGATTCGACAAGGCGCCCAACTAGCGTTCGCTTATGCCAGAGCTACCGTGCCAAGAATATGTATCACCCTTAGAAAATCCTATGGTGGAGCCTACATTGTGATGGACTCAAAAAACATGGGCAATGATTTTTCGTTCGCTTGGCCAACAGCAGAAATAGCAGTTATGGGTTCAAAGGGGGCAGTTGAAATCCTTCACCGAAAAGCCGATAGCCAAACCCGAAAAACTCTTGAAGCCGACTATCAGGCCACACACCTCAACCCTTATAAGGCAGCCGAACGAGGGTCAGTTGATTGCGTCATTGAACCTGCTAAAACCCGTTTTGAAATTTCTAACGCACTTAATATACTCACTTCTAAGCAAGAAAAAATTCCATTTAAGCGACACGACAACACACCTCTATAATTGGTAGAATTAAGACATATGAGCAATTCTGTTGAGTCAATCACGGTCACAGATAATCGCACGGGGAACTCTGTGGAGATTCCAATTCAAAGTGGCGGTGTTAGCTCAACTGAATGGGCGAAGTTGCTTGGAAATATTTGGTACTATGACCCCGGCCTTGGGCAAACCGCTATGGTGGAAAGCTCGATTGCAGAAATCAACGGAGAAGAAGGAATACTTCGCTATCGCGGATACCCAATTGAGCAATTGGCTGAAAACGCCACCTATTTAGAAGTTGCCTATTTGTTAATAAATGGCGAGTTGCCAAACAAGAAACAATATCAGCAGTGGGAACTTGACATCACCCACCACACATATCTACATGAGAATTTTCGCCGCCGTTTCTTTGAATCTTTTCACTATGATGCGCATCCAATGGGAATTCTGATTTCTACCATTGCTGCTCTTTCTACTTTTTATCCAGAGGCTAAAAATGTAGACGACCCACAAATCAGGATGAGGCATATAAATCGACTGATTGCCAAAATTCCAACTGCTGCTGCTGGAGCTCAGCGATTTAGTAGCGGGTTGCCACTTGTCTTTCCCGACAACGACCTCGACTACATCACCAACTTTTTATCTATGATGTTTAAAATTGCCGAGCCAAGATATGAATGCGACCCAGTCATAAAACAAGCCCTTGAAAAACTCTTCATTCTTCATGCCGACCATGGGCAAAACTGCTCTACCTTTGCCGCCCGAGTTGTGGGAAGCGCACAGACCGATCCATACTCAAGCGTGGCAGCAGCAACCGCTGCACTTTATGGCCCGCTTCACGGTGGTGCCAATGAAGCAGTGCTAAAAATGCTTGCAGGAATTGGAAGCTATGACCAAGTTGAGGGCTTCATCGAAAGTGTGAAGGGTGGGCAAGGTCGCCTTATGGGGTTCGGCCACCGAGTTTATAAAAACTATGACCCACGGGCAAGGATAATAAAAAAGGCTGCCGACCAAGTGTTTGAGGTGACTGGCAAAAACCACTTGTTAGACATCGCCCTTAAGTTAGAAGAGCACGCTCTGGCAGATGAATATTTTATTTCTCGCAATCTCTATCCCAATGTGGATTTCTATTCTGGCCTTATCTATGAAGCACTCGGATTTGACCCCGACATGTTCACGGTGCTATTTGCTATTCCAAGAACTGCTGGCTGGCTAGCTCACTGGAATGAGGCACGCGAGCAACAAGGAAGAATCATGCGCCCCCGCCAACTCTACACTGGCGAGGGAAAGCGAGACTTTGTTCCTCTTTCTAAACGTCCTAAATCTCCAAAATAAAACCTGCTAAACAAACTTGACGAGAAATTCAGCCCAAACAAATGTCTCTTCAAATCCAGTGAGAGATATTTATTCAATTTGTGAGACCGCACAAATCCCAGTTGTCTCGCCTGAACAAATTAGCCAGCAACACCCATCTGAATTTGTGCCGCTCAATGAATGCACAGGACTTTCAGAAAAAACGCTAGCTGAAGCATTTTTTATCTTAGCCCTAGCACTATCAAGAATGACAACAAAAATCCCTAACAAAAACACCAAAGGCTCTATCAAAATGGTGTTTAAAAATATAACGGAAAAAAACATTTTGATTGATTACTCCATGGCGCCTGTATTTAGCGGGCTAGAAAAACTCACACCTACCTCTAATGTTGAAGAGCAAAACAGTGAAATGATTGACGAAATGTTTAGCAGCAAAACACCTGATAAAGAAACAAGTGAAGCCTTGAAAGCTCTTGGGTTAGCATTTCAAAAATGTATAAAAAGAGATATTCCTGAATGGGTACCAGCAATTTCTGTTTCAAAAAATCTACTTGACTTGAGAAACAATCTTATAAAAATTGCCACAGCCACAGCAGAAGGAAAAATCATCTCGTATGATGAATTAATCGGGTCACTAATATCATGTCACCCCGACCTTATTACAGAAGAAGCAAAACACAATTTGGCGCCATCTGTGCCAATCAGCGCTTCTGTCTAACAAACTTTTAAAATAGTCAGCTTTATTATCACTCTGGTTTTATGCTCATAGATTAAAAAGTTTGCCTAATATTTTCTTTCTAACCTTTGAACCAAATAAGCTCCAGCCAAAATTGCAGCTGTCTCACTTCTTAGAACGTTCGGACCTAAATTAACAGGTCGCTTGATATATTTTCGCTCAGCGTCTGACCATCCTCCTTCTGGTCCTACCATAATAAATGAGATAGCATTATTATCAGCAATTTCTGTTTCCTCAGTTTTCAACATGCTGCCATCTTTTGAAACGCCAGCAGCCTGTAAAATATCAGCATGCCCTGTGGCATCACTTTCTGAAAGTGAAATAAAATCTCCCACCTCGGTTAGCTCAGGCAAGTAAACCCGCCTTGATTGCATTGAGGCTACTCTAATAATTTTTTGCCACCTAGCTTTTTGTGCCTCAAACTTTTTTTCATCAAATTTCACAACTGAGCGGTCAGCAAAAAATGGTGTCATATAATCAACGCCGACTTCTGTTAGCTTGGCGACCACCAAGTCGCTTCTGCCCCCTTTAAGCGGGCAAAACCCTACCCCTATTTTTGTGCTATCTTCTGTAGGCGATTTTTGTGTGATTTCACTCTTGACTCCCTCCTTTTTTCTTGTGACCTCAAAACTGCTGAGAGTTTTTATTTCTCCCAGTTCGTTCAACTGCTCACCAAACAGACACGACCGCCAACTTCCTTTGCCATCACTTATTGTTATCTCATCGCCCTTTTTTACTCTAAGCACTTTTTCAAAGTGGTGTCTATCAGTTTTGCTAAGCTCGGGGCTATCTAAATCATCCACAAAAACAAGTGGAATGGAAATATTTGGCATTGCTTGCTTTATTTCTTATCGTGCTTCTTTTTGTTAGATGAAACAACATCAAAATCTTTTGCAACCTCTTCTAATGCTTTTTTCTGCTCTTTTGAAAGTTTGGATGGAACTTCTACAATGACTCGAACAAGCAAATCACCCCGCCCTCTTCCATTGGTTCGTGTAACGCCTAGCCCCTTGAATGAATGGATTTCACCATAGGGGGTGCCTGGCTTTATTTTCAAAATTTGTTCGCCATCAAAAGTCTCTACCTTAATCTCATCACCCAAAGCAGCTTGAAACATTGAAATCTTTACATCCTTTAAAAGGTTGTCTTCATAACGTTCGTATTCAGGGTGTGGCTTAACCTCGATTATCAAAAACAAATCTCCTAAAGCTCCGCCTCTAACCCCAGTATCTCCTCGCCCGCTCATCTTTAGCACTGATCTATTTTGAACTCCACCTGGCACTCTTATCTCAAGGTTTTTCTTTCCAATAAGGCGCCCAGCACCCCCACACTCATTACAAGGAGTCGGAATATATTGCCCAACACCTTCACAACGCAAACAAGGCCTAAGGGTCATGGTCTGCCCCAATAAGAAATTCCTCTGCACATCTCTAATTTGTCCCTGCCCCCCACAATCTGGGCATGGCTGACTAGAAGTTCCAATAGTAGCCCCAGCCCCCTCACAATCATCACAAGGCAAATATATTTTGTAAGTAATTTCTTTTTCTGCCCCAAAAACCGATTCTTCAAACGATAGCTTCAAAACCAATTCTTTATCGGCACCAGGAGGCGGGCCAGTTTGGCGGTTAAATCCAAATATAGAACTGCCAAAAATGGATGAGAACAAATCCATCGGGTCGGTGTGGGGAAATCCACCAGACAACCCTTCAGCCCCATAACGATCATAGATGTCTCTTTTTTCAGGGCTGCTTAAAACCTCATAAGCCTCTCCTATCGCCTTGAACTTTTCTTCTGCCTCTGGGTCATCGGGATTGACATCGGGATGAAGCTCCCTTGCCAACCTTAAATATGCCTGCTTCACCTCAGCAGGGGCAGCATCTCTAGTGAGACCTAATACCTCGTAATAATCACTCATTTATCTAATCGCAAAACTGAAACAAATACATCTTGTGGAACTTCTACACTACCAATGGATTTCATTTTTTTCTTGCCTGCCTTTTGTTTTTCTAGTAGCTTTTTCTTTCTGGTGACGTCTCCGCCATAGAGCTTTTGGGTCACATCTTTCCTAAAAGCCTTCACAGTTTCTCTTGCGATAATTTTAGAGCCAATGGCAGCCTGAATGGGAACATCAAACTGCTGGCGGGGAATTGTTTCTTTAAGTTTTTCAGTCATCTTTTTCCCCCAGTGATAAGCAAGGTCTTTATGGATAACAGTGCTGAAGGCATCAATGGGTTCGTGCTGAAGCAATATATCAACCTTCACCAAGTTTGCATCCTCATAGCCATCAGGCTGATAGTCAATGCTGGCATATCCAGAAGTTCGGCTCTTCACCTGCTCAAAAAAATCACGCACGACTTCTGCCAAAGGCATTCTGTATTCCAACTCCACGCGGTCAGCAGAAATGTATTCCATATTTAATAGCTCGCCTCGCCTTTCTTGTGAGATTTCCATCAGCGCGCCCAGATTTTGTTTTAACCCTAAGATTGAAATCTTAAGCATCGGCTCTTTAATTAAATCAATCTCGCTGGCATCCGGCATAAAGCCAGGATTAGAAATATTGACTTCCTCACCTGACTTTTTAACCACCGCAAACTCAACCGATGGAGCCGTCACCACAATTGGAATATCAAATTCTCTTTCCAATCGTTGTTGTACAACTTCCATATGAAGCGGGCCTAAAAAGCCACAGCGATAACCAAATCCCAAAGCTGGCGAAGATTCAGGCACGGCACTGAAACTAGAATCATTTAGCTGGAGTTTTTTTAAGGCATCGGCCAACGGCTCAATATCATCTGAACTCAGCGGATAAAGCCCGCAAAACACCATCGGCTTGGGTTGGCTATAGGCATCCAACGGCTCTGTAGCTGGCTCTAAAACATCAGTTATTGTTTCACCCGACCCGATGTCACCTAAATCTTTCACACCAGCTATCAAATAGCCAACCTCACCTGCGCTAAGCTCATTTCGTTTTTCATCTGTAGGTGTGCGAACACCAATCTCTAGGGCTTCATATCTTGAGTCTGACTGCATGAACTTTAGCTGTTGCCCTTGTTTAAGCTCTCCATCCACTACACGAACTGAACTGACCACTCCACGATATCTATCATAATGAGAATCAAATGCCAACGCTCGAAGAGGAGCATTCTTGTCTCCACTAGGAGGAGGAACTTTTTCAATCAAAGCATCCAGCAACTCAATCACACCTTCACCAGTTAAGGCGCTGATTTGTAAAACCTCTTTTGCTGGAATGCCAAGTGTCTTTTCAACCTCATTTGCCCGTTTGTCTGGTTCGGCTACTGGCAAGTCGATTTTGTTTAACACACCTATTAACTCCACATCATTTTCAATGGCATGATAACAAACTGCCAGTGTTTGAGCTTGTATGCCTTGAACGGCATCCACCAAAACTACAGCACCTTCACAGGCAGCCAGCGACCTCGCCACTTCATGACCGAAGTCAACATGTCCTGGAGTGTCAATTAAATTGAGATTGAAGTCTTTGTAGCTCAAGCTCACGCTCTGAAGTTTGATTGTTATACCCCGCTCTCTTTCTAAATCCATCGTGTCTAAATATTGCTTTCGCATTTTCCGCGGCTCAACTGCCCCACATATCTCAAGTATTCTGTCAGCCAAAGTTGACTTCCCATGGTCAATGTGTGCCACAATAGCAAAGTTGCGAATATTTGATAATTTTGCGTCTGTCATTTTAGTTGCCCTATTTTTAAGTTAACCAGCTAAAATTCTATATTGATGGCAAATATAAAAAGTCAACTTAAAGATATCGTCCAGAATGAAAAAAGGCGTCAGCAAAATATTGCTGTTCGCTCTGCTATTAAGACCTACTCTAAAAAAGCATTGGCAACTGCTGGCACAGATGAGGCTAGAGAAAATCTAAATCTAGCGCTGAAATCAATTGATAAAGCTGTAAGCAGGGGTGTCATTAAAAAGAACACAGGCGCACGAAAAAAATCTCTTTTGATGCGGACTGTGCTTAATGAGAAAACAACTCCGCCGCCAGCTGCTGAAGAAGCCGTAGAAGCTGAATAAAGCTACAAAATACGGGGCGGGGGAAACCCTAATTCTTCAATCTATATTGCTGAGCAATTCTGGCAGCCAGGATTTCTAAAACCAACTTTCCATCTAGTCCAGTTTTGCCCTTTAGGTCGTAGTCGGCACTCCCAAGCAGTTCAATAATTTTTTTTATTTTTGTCGGCCCTAAGTTCCTAGATTCTTCCAGCGCCAATTTTGCTGGATAAGCCGACATACCTAGAGCTTTTGCTACCTCATCACTGTTTTTAAACCCAGCCCCATCCAAGCGAGCAATCCTCATATAGTGATTGACAAGAAAAGAAAGGATTGCAATGGGGTGCTCGCCTGCACCTAGTTTTCGATGAATACACTTTATTGAGCCAGCGCCATCACCTTTTGAAAGTGCTGCTGTCAACTCCCAAACTGGAACCGAACCTGCACTACCTAAAAATGGAACAATATCATTTGAAGAAAGTCTTTCGCTATCACCGAAAGCTGAACTTATTGTTTCAAGCAAAGATGAAAGTCTTGAAAAATCTTCACCCAGATGATTTTGGAGCAATTCAAGCGCTTGACTATCTAGCTTTAGCCCAACAGCTGCCACTTCTTTTGCAAACCAATCTCTAGTTCCTTTTGCTCCTCTTGGTTTAGAAGCAGTTACCACCTCACCTATCTTTTGCCCGTCAACTTCAGCATCTATCACAGCATCTTTTAGTTTTTTGTTGAGCGGTGAAAGGCGGGTTTGTTTTATGCCCTTTTCCCAAACCAAAACTAGCGATGTAGTCTCAAGCGGGGCTTCCAAATAATTCAACAAGCCTGTCAAGTCTTCTCCTGTAGAAAACAACCCCAAGTTTCTCGCCTCAACCACACGAAATGGCTCAAACATCGGCGGGCTTTCAGCTGCTGCTATTAGAGGAGAGATGCTAAACCCATCTTCAGTTTCATAATCTGTTTCTTCTAACTGAGTTAAAACCATATCAGACGATTGGTCGCCAACACACTCGCCCACTAAATCGCGAACTTTCTTTGAAAGCAAGCTGGGGTCGTCTCCTGAGACTAAATAAATTTTCATTGGTTTGAAATGTTTGCCATGTTTGCCATCATGTCAGCAGCTGCTACCCCTGCTGCTACATCATGAACACGAATGATTTTACACCCCCGCTCAATTCCAATAATAGATGCTGCCATAGAAACTCCACCTCGCTTGCTTCGCTCAATGCCAGTTAGAAACCCAAGGAACTCTTTATTAGAGGCTGCCAAAACCATGTGGTGACCCAAGCTAGTAAAGTAGTTCATCTCAAAGAGCATCTTGGCGCTCATTTCGTATGTCTTGCCAAAATCAAGCCCCACATCTATAAATATCTTTTCGGTTGGAATGCCAGCTTCTTTTGCCCAAACAATTCTCTCTGCTAAAAAATCTTTTACATCTGCCATGAGGTCTGAGTATTTTGGATCTGGGTCAGCATATCTCGGGGCAAGCCTCATATGGCATGCCACCACACTCGCACCAGCTGCTGAAGCAAATCGCAAATAGTCTGGGTCAGCAAAACCAGAAATGTCATTTCCCAAAACCGCACCTTTTGAAAATGCCTCCTTTGCTACTGTTGCCCGCCAAGTATCGACAGAAATAGCAACATCAAATCTTTTTGAAAGAGCTTCAACTGAGCTAGCCACCCGTTCAATCTCTTCAGCTTCTGTTACTTCTTCATCAGGTCCAGCTTTTACACCACCCACATCAAGGATGTCAGCACCATTATTAACCAAAGTTTCGGCTTGATTTAAAAAATCGTCTAAATCAAAATATTTTCCCCCATCAAAAAATGAGTCGGGGGTGCGATTTAAAATTCCCATTACCAATGCTCGCTGGCTTATGTCATACGGCCTGTCGCCAAGAAAAATCTTTTCCATACTAACTAATGCTTTGCTTTTTAATGGTCTCTTGGTTTTGCTCTTTGCTAATTTTGAGTTATGTTTTCTATGGCTTATCTTAAAATAAATAACAAGCAGGTTCATATTTTGCGCCTCCATTAAGATTTGAATTTTTCATTTCACATATTTCCAACTCAAGCATTGGAGCATTGCTAGCAACAAAGATCGTTAGCCCACTAAATTCATAATAAATTTTTTCTTTTGGGCTTGTTGCCCCTGCAATATATTTTTTGACAGGAACCCAAATGTTTCTGATTTTATATCTCTCAGCTAATGTTTCTACCAATGAATTTGAAGGCGACTTTTTGAAGATCAATAAGTCAATTTGAGATAGCCGACTGTGGCGAATGGCTCCCAACAGTTCTTTTGGCTCTTTTACTACCAGAACTTTTTGCTTTTCAAAATACGTGGCACTGCCTGATTCGGCTCCAAACTCATGAACAGATTTTTCTTGAAAAATAGGAAGTAAAACTGGGGCCAAAAAAACCAAAGCTGCAACTGAGGCAAAAGCTGATTTTTGAAGTGTAAATCTAGATGGCAAAAATATAACCAGAGAAAAACACGTCATCAACAAGATAATATGCCAATGACTCAACCATCCAAAACCAGAGCTTAGGTTGGCGACCCCTTCAATCCAGCCCAACATAAAAGATGTGGGAAGGTGTAAAAAACTAAAACCTGTTAGTCCTGCCAGTGGCCCGGCCGTCATTCCCCAAATATTTACCCCTGCCACTGCTGGCAAAGCTAAAATATTTGCTGGTAGCGACCCAATTGCAATAGCACCAAAATTGGCAATTATAAGCGGCGCAACTGAGAGCTGGGCTGAAATAGTGACTCCCATCGCTACGCGTAAATATTTTGGGCCAAATAAATTGCGGGAGAGTGGGGATGCTAAAAATGTGATTCCAGCAGCTGCTGTGATGGAAAGTTGAAATGCTAAGCTAAAAACAATTTGGGGGCTTATCAAAATCAAAATAATAGCTGCTATTGCAAGAAGTGATTTAGGTTTTAATCGCTTGAGCTTTCCTTCAGTCAGTGCAAAAAATGCCAAAGTCGCAACTGTAGCGGCACGCAAAACCGATGGCTCAAAGCGCGTCATGGTTATAAATATTCCCATAACAAAAACAAACAAGAGCCAGCGAAAAAACTTGGGAAGCACCCGCATCAGCGGATAAAATATCGCCAGCAGGAAAGCAACATTTTGCCCAGACACCGCAAGTATATGTGTAAGCCCTGTGGAACGAAATATCTCCCGCTGAGCTGTAGATTGATTTCGGTCGTCGCCATAAGTGATGCCTGTGAAAAGTGCCTTCTTTGATGGCGTCATAGAAGATGCCCCTGATTCTATGGTTCGCCTGATTCCATTCGCAAGGCGGGTGTGGAAAGCGCCAGTTCCATATTCATAAACGTGATTTACTTGAAGGCGAGCTTCAACATTTTTATAATTCCGCTCCTCAGATGGTGGCCGTAATCTGCCTGAAACCAACACCCACTCCCCTGCCAATCGACTGTCAATTTGATGTCTTATTCCCCCATAGGCGGTGACTTCAGCAAATATATTTTTGTGAGAATTTGATTGCCGCAAATTTGCCAAGAACTTTATTCCTGTGCCAATATTTTTCGGGTCGCTCACTAACGTTAATCGCCCTTCAAATACTTGGCTATCTTCAATCGGCATAGGCTGATTTTTTAAATTTGCTAAAAAACCTGATAGCAAAAACAAAATGAGCGCAACAGAAAAAAGTATGGGAATCCAACTATGTGTATAGTGGTGAGAAAAAAATATAATAGCCATGGCTATTAAAAATCCGCCCAGAATTAAAGCAAATGGAATTTTCAAAAAATGAAGTGATGCTCCCAGCCAACAAGAAGCGGCCAGAAGGTACCACGTCCAAACTCGACTGGACAACTCTAAAAGTGACTTAAAAGATGGTTGAACTAATAATTTGCTAAATATTTTTGCTGGGGTTTTCATCTTGCTTTCCTTTTTATGGCACAAAATTAAAACGCCAACTGTGCCACAAAATTTTAGAGATACACAATTATTGAACCGTGATACTATCTCTAAACCCATCAATGATGGTTGAAGTTATTCCAGAAATGTTTTCCAAATCATCTACTGAGTCAAAAGGCCCATCAGTTTGGCGATAGGAAATGATTTTTTCAGCTAGAGTTGGGCCGATTTTTGGCAGAGTGTCTAGCTCTCTAGCATTTGCTGTATTAATGTTGAGCGGTCGGCTATCTGCCTTGCTAATTGAATGGATGTGAGCTTCACACCCATTGCTTTCACTCAAACTAGCTGGCACACATATTTTTTCACCATCGCTTATGACCGCTGCCAAATTCAAAAGATTTGGAAATGCATTTTCAGTAGCCCCGCCCGCTAAATTAATTGCGTCATTTACTCGGCTTCCCAGTGGAAGCTCATAAACATTTGGGCTTTTCACAGCTCCCACGATATGAATAACTATTTTCTTTTGAATGGTCGTTGTGGTGGTCAGAAAACTACCTGCACTACTTATTGGAACTGGCTGAAAGGATGGAACTTGCTCTGAGTCATTACTTCTAACAATAAGTGACCCAATAATTATGAATGCCACAAATATTGCTGCACCCAACAAAATTAATTTCTTGTGGCGAATCCAAGTCCTAGAAATATCAAACTTAGATAAACCAAAGCCTCTTGCTTGCCCCCCTTCCCCATTGAGTGTATTTTCCTCATCTTCGTATGGTGATTTTGGCTCAAGGTAGCTCCAATGAGATTCAGAATCATCCAAAATCTCATTTTGCTCTTCATTGTATTCAGCATTATATTCAAGGCTATTTTCGGCGCCATATTCAAGACCATGTTTGCCACTATATTCATGTTCGCCATCATTGCCATCATCATCATAACTATGACTATATGACATAATTTTTTTCAGTTCATGGTTGTCTTGGTTGTTACGGTTGTCTTGGTTTTGTCTTCCGATTTTTTCAAACATTTTTCTCTCCTTTTTCGCTTTTAAATGTTTCATACAACCTACAACCCACATATATAAATTTTTTAACCTCTTTTTTGCCCTTAAAATAAGGGGGAAGATGGCAACTCAAGACAACGACCAAGATATTGCTGGCATAAATATAGATGCTGTTTCTGCTTGGTTAGATACGGCACTTAAAGATGCTGGAATAGAAGCTAGCACCCCCTATTCTTTTTCACTTGTGGCAACCGGACAGTCAAATATGACTTTTATTGTTGAAGCGCAAAATGGGTTTCGTTTTGTGCTGAGGCGCCCACCCCTACATCAAGTTTTGGCGACAGCCCATGATATGGTTCGTGAATTCACCATTATCTCCGCCCTACATCCAACAGGATTTCCCGTGCCAGAACCCATTGCCCTGTGTGAAGACCAGAACGTCTTAGAATTTCCTTTTTACATTATGGAATTCGTGGAGGGAACCATTATCTCAGATTTTGAAGTCGCAAAAACTGTTCCGATGGAGCTGAAAGAGAAAGCTGGGGCATCGCTTTCAAAAACACTGGCTGAACTTCACAGCTTTGATCCAGATGAACTGGGGCTAAGCGCCTTTGCCAAAAAAGCAGATTACATCCCACGCCAACTACATCGCTGGCTCAAGCAATTTAAACAATCCAAAACCGCACAATCGCCAGACATTGAAAAAATCCATGATGTGCTGGTAGACAATATCCCTGAGCAAAAATATAGTGGCATCGTTCATGGAGATTATCGCCTAGATAATTGCGTGCTAGACCCAGTCACTGGTGAAGTGAAAGCGGTGCTTGATTGGGAGATTTGCACTTTAGGCGACACTCTGGCAGATATTGGAGTCTTTGCCACTTATTGGGGCGACCAAGATGAAGAACAATCAACGCTCTTTAACTCTGCCACCAGTCAACCTGGTTTTATCGGGCGGAAGGAACTCATCCAAAAATATATTGAGGCGTCAGGGCGAAACATCGCCGACCAAATTGATTATTACTTGGCGTTTGCCAGAGGACAAGGCGAATCAGAAGCCCGTTTATTTGCTAAAGAGGGCGCTA
>JAHRAM010000104.1 GCA_020027305.1 Acidimicrobiia bacterium
GATTTTCCAAACGACCTTTCTATAACTGCTTCTACTGAGGAGGGGCTTGTAATGGGTGTTCAGCATAAAGAGCATCCCACATTTGGCATTCAGTTCCATCTTGAATCTATCCTGACTGAGGAAGGAAATGAGATGATGGAAAATTTTTTAGCCCATATTTAGGCATCAGGTATTGGGCCGCTTGACACAATCACGGTAACTTCTTTCAAATCGCCTAGCGGGAGGTTTGCTCCTGGTCGAGTATTGATAACAAAGCCTTCTAAAATTTCATCGTGCTGCTGGCGTATGATAATGGCGGTTGCCCCAATTGCTTCTAGCTCAGAGACAGCTTGGTCTTCTAACTTGTTTTGTAAGTTGGGAATGCGAATAGTTCCTTCTGAAATGAAAAGCTGGATGGTTTCACCTGGCGCTCGCTTCTCACCCTGTGGAGGCTCTTGGCGAACAACTACTCCTGGAAATGCAGGGCTATCCACAGACTGTATTTCAACTTCATATCCATACTCATCTGAAGTCAGCACTCGCCTCGCATCTGCTTCTTCAAATCCAACCACTTGGGGAACTGCTTTTCTATCTCCGCCCTGACTAACAAATATTGTGACCGTATCACCAAGATTGACTTTGGCGCCTGGGCGGGGGTCTTGAGCATATACCAAGCCGTTGGGGATTTCAATGTTTACCGCCCGTTGGATTTCTACTTCTAGCCCAATATCTTTTAAGGTTTGTGTGGCAACTTCTGCTTGGGTGCTATAAACCGAAACCACTTCAATTCGTTTTTCTGTGCTGATTGAGCCACCCAAGATGAACAAAACTGCTGAAACCACTAACCCAGCTGCCACAGCAACCCCAAGAATGGAAAACAAAATTGCTTTTCGCTGGGTGGCAGGGGGGTAGTAATTCTTCATAGTTATTGTTGTTGAATTTTCTTTGGGCTATTTTTTCTGAGGGCATCCATCAGTTCTTGGCTTGATTGAAATCGATTTGCTGGATTTTTTTCAAGTAGTTTAGAAATGATGCTCTTGAGTGAAGCGGGGAAACCATTTGAAAATGCTGGGCGCTCTATGATGTGCTTTTTAGCAACCTCTAGCGAATCTTTGCCAGAAAAAGGAACTTTGCCTGATTGCATTTCATACATCATAATACCTAGGGAATATAAATCGCTTCTGGCATCAACTGTCTCTCCCCTAGCTTGTTCGGGCGAAAGATAGGCGGCTGTTCCAGCCACTGCTTGGTTTAGATTTTGTTGTTGTGCCTTTTCCATCATTGAAAAATAGGCTATACCAAAATCAGCGATTTTGA
Source organism: Acidimicrobiia bacterium (assembly GCA_020027305.1). Lineage (GTDB taxonomy): Bacteria > Actinomycetota > Acidimicrobiia > Acidimicrobiales > Hopanoidiivorantaceae > JAHRAM01. The sequence continues at coordinate 1,297 of JAHRAM010000104.1, forward strand.
CTTCTCTATTTGTTCTATTTCTATTCTCGCTGTCTTCCCCACTGTTTTCACTACTTCCCCCATTACTTTCAAAAAGCAAGATATTACTAGGTTTGATGTCTTGATGAACAATGTTGTGAACGTGTGCAAAATCTAGCCCCTTGGCAATTTCAAATGAAATGCGTAATATTTCATCGGGGAGGAATGCCCCCTTTTGCTTTAAGAGTTGGGCAAGGGTTGGGCCATCAATATGTTCCATAACTATGAAATAGATTTTCGCACTACCTTGAAAATCGTTGTCTTGTAAATCACTACCTTCAAATTCACTACCAAGATCATAGACAGCAACCAAGTTTGGATGAGACAGCCCAGCTACTGCCTGTGCTTCTAATTGAAATTTTCGCACAAACTCATCTTGGGTTGCCAAAGCTTTTGATAGCACCTTAACTGCAACTTGTCGCCCCAACTCTTTGTCATGTGCCAAATAAACATCAGACATTTTTCCAGAAGCTAAACATTTGGCAAGTTCATAACGACCAGCGATTGTTTTTTGTGAAAAATTTTGAGGTGAGCCTGACATTTTTTGTTACTTTATTTTTGCCTCTTGTCTTCTGGCACTGCCTTTTTGAGTTGTCTTTAGGCGCTTCATTTAGAAACCTCTGGTTGAAAAAATATAGAGACCAAAAGCACAGAAATATTATCTCTGCCGCCTGTCGCTAGGGCTGCCTGCACCAATTGTTGGCAGGCATTTTTTAGTGCCTGTTCTTTTTGTGGCTTGTGCTCTTTAGTAATGCTCTCGTTACTGGATTGCTCTGGCAACATCTCGTCTGTTTGCTTCACTAACTCCTCTTGTAAAATCTCAGATATTTCTTTGTCGGTGAGTTCCCCAGTTAATCCATCAGAGCAGATAAGAAAATATCTGGCAGGTGGGTTGGGTTTTGGGGTTGGGTTGGGCTTTGGGGTTGGGTTGGGCTTTGAGATATCCTGTTGTGCGTTTTGTGGATGCTCTGGGTTGAATTTCCCCAACTCAAATATATCGACTTCAACTTCTTTGTGAATTCCAACTGCCCTAGTTAATTGATTTGCTAATTGACTGGTTGGTTGATTTGTTGATTGTTTTGCCAAACGGGGATTTATCTTTGCCCTTCCCAGCTTGCTTTTAATTTTTCCTTTTCTTATGTTTCGCTTTTTATTTTTGCCATCAGCTTTTTTGACCTTACCGACTTTTCTAACTTTGCCAGCTTTTCTAGTTGCATCGGCTTTTTCATACTCGGCTGCCAGATTATGGTCGCAAGTTATTTGTGAAAGCTCATACTCTAATTTGGTGAAGTCTGTTTTTGCATCGGCTTTTTCTTGTGTTTGCAAATTGGGCAAAAACTCATAGAGGCGCGAGTCGCCTACATTGGCTACAAATATCTGTTGTGGGCTTACTAGCAAACTACAAATCGTGGTTCCCATTCCATTTAGCGCACGAGTTTTTTGCCCAGTTTCAAATACTGCTCGGTTTGCTTCCTTCATAGCTTTTCTTAACTCATCCGTTTCTTTTGGCTTAGAGAGCTCTTTTGAATTAAGGTGCTCTTTTGAATTGGGGTGCTCCCTTGAATTGAGATGCTCTTTTTTCTTGAAAAAATTAACAAGGGTGTCAGTTGCTAGGCGAGCTGCTTCTGTTCCTCCAAAATGTCCACCCATCCCATCTGCTACCGCAAATAAATGTTGGTCGCTATCAAGCGCAACTCCACAAACGACATCTTGATTTTCATCACGATAATTTCCGATGTGGCTTTCGGCCGCCCAAAGAACTTCCACTATTAGATATTTTAGACTTATGGCAGCTAGGCTTTAAGCTGACAGCGCGAGTGGCGGAATTTGGTAGACGCGCAGGATTCAGGTTCCTGTGCCCGAAAGGGTGTGAGGGTTCAAATCCCTCCTCGCGCACATTATATATTAAGCGAGATGTACGAAATATATATTAGGTATATTAGGCGAGATATACGAAATATATATTAGGTGTATATAGCCAAAGAAAGGAATGCGGTAGGGGAAACGTCGTTAGGCAATTAGGTAATAATGCTAACTGGGGTTCCCACCTCAATGATTGCAGCCAAATTGTCAATCACATTATTGTGAAGGCGAACACAGCCCGAAGAGCCTCGAAACTCTGTATCTCCTATTTTTTCTGGCTCATTAGTACCATGTATAGCTACCTGTGGAGTACCTCCACCAAACTCAGTTAACGTATCGCTAAACAACGCTATCGTGAAAATCCATGAGCCATAGGCTGCCCCTTGGCCGCCTTGAGATCTTGATTTGTTATTATTAAAAATCTTCGCCGTGACAAAAGTGGATGCAACTTCAGGGGTTGGGCGATCTGGTCTGCCGACAATAGATTGGGCATGATGAAGAAGCTTTCTTTCATCTGGTGAACCATCAACAGGAGCCTCACCTTCCCACACTGAAATTGTTTTATCTGAAAGGTCGACAATTATATGATGCCTGTGGGTCTTCCACTCAAAATTAGATGTTTCAATCCATCCTGTTTGGCCGTTGGGGCGTGTAGAGAGCAAAACCTCTGCCCATTGATCTCCTACTTTTGCATCTTTGTTGGTTACCAAGAAAGTTGCTCTAGCACCCCAATATGTGGGATCGGTTGGAAAACAATCGCTACCAAAATCTATGAGTATGTCACAATTATTTCTTACTCGCTCTTGGCCTGAATGAGGGTCAGTATATTTCTCTTTGATAATTAGGTCTCCATTGGGCGAAGAATAAACTGGGATGGTTCGCTTTTCACTGGTTTGTCTAAGTTTGGCAATCAAGAAATATTTGGTAGTTGGCCGAGCCTGAGGTTCTGTGGGCTCTTTGAGAATTGTAGTAATTGGCTTTGGGGCAACTTGAGTGGTGGTAGTTGAAGGGGGGGCAACAACGACTGGCCCGCTTCTTGTGGCCTGAGTGGTCGTGGTTTCTGGTGTTGTTGAAACGCTGCCGTGATTACAAGCTGTCGCTATCAGCGCCATAGCAACTGCCACAAAAAATGCTAACTTGGTTTTCGGTGCTTTCTTTAGCATCGTTTTCTTGTTGCTCCTTGCCGCCTGTTTTAATTTCTTAATTTCTGCTCTTAATTTTATCTAGTTTTAATCTTTAGTTTATAAATGTTTTAAATTCAATTAATTCTAGATTTACCATCTATTCATATTTTACAAATGAAAATTCGTTTTGTCAATCTAGTTGTCGATGATTTTTTGTGGCCTAAGTGGTTGTGGTTTTCGGTGCTTTCTTTAGCATTTCTCAATTAGGCAATAATACTGACTGGGGTTCCTATCTCAATAATTTCAGCCAAGTCGTCAATCACATCATTGTCGACACGAACACAACCAGATGAAAGTGCCCTGCCAAGTTTTTCAGGAACATTCGTGCCATGAATGGCAACTTGAGGAGTGCCTCCATCAAAAGCCTCTAAAGTGTCGCTAAACAACGCTATTGGAAAAATCCATGAACCATAGGCTGACCCATATCCACCTTCTGATTTTGTTTTTTTATTATTAAAAATCTTTGCTGATACAAAGGTGTTCATGGCTTCAGGGGTTGGGCGAGAAGGTGTGCCGATAATAACTGGAACATGATGAAGGAGCTTCCTTTTGTCTGCTCCACCCTCAAGAGGAGCCTCACCTTCCCACACTGAAATTGTTTTATCTGAAAGGTCTACGATTATATGATGCTGATGAGTCGACCACTCAAAATCAGCTGCTTCAATCCACCCTGTTTGGCCGTTGGGGCGTGTAGATAATAAAACCTCTGCCCACTCATCTGTTGGGCTGGCATCTTGATTGGTTACTACAAAAGTTGCTCGGGCGCCCCAACGTGTGGGGTCGGTGGGGAAACAACTCTCACCAAAATCTCTCAATGTTTTACATTCGCCCTCGACTTGTTCTTGGCCGTTCTCTTGCTCATTTTCTTGCCCGTAAAGGTCAGTTTCTTTTTCCTTTGTAATTAAATCACCGTTCGGCGAAGAATAAACTGGAATACTTCGCCTTTCATTGGTAGCCCTTTTTTTGGCAGTCAAAACATATCTAGTAGTTGGGCGAACCTGAGGTGCGTCTAGCGGTTGAAGAGTTGGGATTGTAGTAACCAATCTTGGTTCTGGCGATATTGTCTCTGGCGGAACGGTAGCAGTAGTTGTCGTGCTTGAAGTAGATTGCGTTACAACAACCACTGGCTCGTTTTCTGTAGTTTGAGTGGTTGTAGTTTCTGGTGCTGTTACGATGCTGCTGTGATTACAAGCTGTTGCCACCAACGTTATCGCAGCTGTTGCAAAAAGTGCCAGCTTGGTTTTTGGTACTTTTTTTAACATTTTAATTAGGCGATAATGCTGACTGGTGTTCCCAGTTCAAGAATTTCAACAAGCCTTTCAATCACATTGTTGTGAACGCGAATGCACCCATAGGAATCTGGGGTTCCTAACTTTTCTGGTGTATCCGTGCCATGAATGGCAACTTGAGGTGGTCCGCCCTGAAAACTAAACAATGTATCACTAAAGAGCGCAAGCGGCAGAATCCAAGTTCCATAAAGCGGGTCACGAGAATTATTAACATTAGATAATTTCGCCTCTACATAAGTGAGCATGGATGTTGGAGTTGGGGCCTTATCTACAGCATCGCCAATAATAACTTTCGTGTGTATGGTTAGCTCTCGTCCAGTTGAAAAGGTCTCAGAAGATGGGCGCCCCTCCCACACTGAAAGCGTTCTGTCTGAAAGGTTAATAATAATGTGGTGGTTATAAGTCGACCACTCAAAGTTGGCAGTATCAATCCATCCCGTTGTGCCATTTGGGCGGGTGGAAATTAAAACCTCTGCCCGCTTATCACCTATTCTGGCATCGGGATTAACGACTAGAAAAACTGTCTTTCTTTGAAACCAAACTGACTGGTCAGACGGGTAGCAATCATCTCCATAGTCTTGAAAACAAGCTTTTTGCTCGTTGCCTTCACGGTTAGCATAAATAACAATTGGTCTGGGGCGAATTCTTCCTTGTCCATCAGGCGATCCGAGTTTGGCGGTAAGGGTATATCTGACATCTATTTCCACCTGTGGAAATTTTGGCCATTCAGATTCTGGAATGGCAGCCGAGCGCGGCACCGTTGTAGTTGTGGTAGATGTTGTTGTAGTTGAGCTGGTTGTGGGTGGCGCAACAACTACCACGTTGCTCGTTGTGGGAACACTTTGTTCTCCTCCACCATGATTACAAGCAACAGCCACCAGCGATATTGCCACAACAACAAAAGCTGCCAGCTTGATTTTTGATGCTCGCTTGGGTATTGCTTCAAACATCGTTCTTTACACCTACACCTTTTACCTTTATATTTATGTTGCTACTATATTGATTGTATTGACGCCTAATTTAACACTCTTTTAATTAAGTCTAGCATTAGTTTAATTTGGAGCGTTTGACTTGTCAATTTCAATTTGTTTTAAGGATTGAACTACACAATTGGGCAACAGGTGTCTTTGTCTTGTGCCGTATTGCTTAATGTGTTCTTGGGGATTAAACAATAATGCAATTGGCTAACAAGGATGGTTGGGATTTCAAAATTTTTTAATTCAATAAATTTATTCACACCTTATAAAATTGAAACGGGTGATGCCTGGGTTTCTGGGGGAGGCACCACCCAGAAAATAAATTAGCCTAAAAATTTGGGAATTCAAGGCAGTAAGGGAAATTTTTTATTTTTGCCTAAATTTTGCTTGGCAAATCAAACTTTATTTTCCCCAAAAACGAGGGTTGAACACTTGGTTGTTTGCTCGGGTTTCCCCCATAGGTGCTGATGGTTCTGGGGAATATAGGTGCCCTGGAAACAAAACTGCTTCATCTGGAACCTTTGCCAGTCGTGTCGTTAGGCTCTCATATATTTCTTCAGCACTTCCGCCAGGGAGGTCGGTTCTGCCACATCCACGCAAAAATAATGTGTCGCCAGAAATGAGTCTATTTTCTGTGAGGAAGCACTGGCTACCAGGGGTGTGCCCAGGTGTGTGGATTAATTCAACTTCAATTTCACCAACCTTAACAATGTCTCCGCTTGAGTGAGAGACTAAGTCATCTGAAACTCCTGTTGTCTTTTCAACAAACTCAGCTTCAGCTTGTTGAACATGAATGGGAACCTGAATTTGTTCTAGCAACTCAGAAATTCCCTCAAGGGCAAAACCCATCATTTCACCACCAACATGGTCGGGGTGATAGTGAGTGGCAAGCACGCCTGTTAATTTCATGTCATCGGCTTCTAAAATCTTGAGGATGTTTGAGGTGTTGTAGGCGGGGTCAATCACTAGCGCTTCCTTGGTTTTCTTGTCGCCAATGAGATAGACAAAGTTAACCATCTGCTGTGCCATTTGGTCATCTTCAGCAAAATCTTCACCTGAAAGTAGTTGCTTGAAATAGAGGCGGTCGTTCTCAGTGGTTGAGTTAGTGCTAGGGCTTGTGCTTGTCATTTTAATTTTTCTATTTCTTGGGTTGCGAGTTTTTGGATTTCACGAAGCGGTGTTTTAGTTGCTTCTGCTACTGCTACTAAATCATCGTATTCTGGTTTTGCATTTTTTTTGTCGCCAGCCATCTCTTCTTTGTCGGATTCATTAGATATATATTTAACACGTACTATATGCCCTTTAATAGTAATCGTAGTTTGTTTTCGTGCTTGAGGCCAACGTTGTATTGAGCTGGCACGAACCCCCAGTGTGCCAGTTAAGGCCACCAATAAGTCTGTGAGTTTAGATTGATTTGCCACATCGGATAAAACGCTGATGGTGTGGGCTGGCCTTCCCTTCTTCATCAAAATCGGGGTTACCCAAGCATCAAGTGCCCCAGCTTCAAGCAACTTTGAAATGGTGTTTGCCAAAACTTCGCCTGTTATGTCGTCAAGGTTGGTTTCAAGCAACGCCACAGGTTGCCCCCTGCTTATTTTTTGTTCGCCTGTTCCGCTCATTCCATTGATACTCATTTCATTGGCGCCAACCTCTTGAAGGTAGGTTTCACCAATTATAACCTGTGTTAAGTTTGGCAATTTTTGGAACTCTTTTTCACCTGCCCCAAAGCCAGACGATTTGATTGTCATCTCAGGTAGGGATGTGAAGCCTTTTGCCAGTGCTTTAACTATGGCAGCTCCTGTCGGGGTTGTCAGTTCGGCGTTAATGTCAACTCCATAAACTGGGGTGCCTTCTAATATTTCTACAACTGCTGGGGGTGGATTGGGCATTTCGCCATGTTCGCATTCAATGGTTCCGATGCCGTGTGCCACTGGGCTGCAAAAAACTTCATCTATTGAAAGGTTTTCTAACGCTGCGCAAGTTCCCACGATGTCAATGATTGAATCAACTGCTCCAACCTCGTGGAAATGAACTTTTTCTGGCGGCTGGTTATGAAGCTTTCCTTCTGCTTCTGCTAGGAGTTGGAAAATTTTGAGCGCTCGGGTTTTCACCCTTTCTGGCAAATCAGCTTTGTTGATAAGTTCAAAAATATCTGTTGCAGTTCGGTGTGGTTGGTTGCTTCCCTCCCCTTTTTTGTTAATAATTATTTCAACTTTTGTGGCAGCTATTCCATTTCTCATTGTTGGCGTTTTAGCGATTTCGTATCCTTGTAAATCTAGGGTTGCACAGGCTTTTTTCACTTCTTCTAAATCAGCACCAGCATCAACAAGAGCGCCGAGCGCCATATCGCCAGCGATGCCAGAAAAGCAATGAAACCATACGATTGTTTTGGTTGTGTCAGTTTTAGTGTCGGAGATTTTCGTGTCGGTCATTTTTTGTTTGGGCGTTTTTTCTTTTATGGCTCTTTGACAATTTTGCTTTATTTATTTTTTATTTCATTTTGGCAATTCTTTTTATTCTGTCTCATCTTTTCATTCTGTCTTAGTGAGTTTTTTCATATAGTCATATAGAATAGGCATTAAGTATAAATTGCTGTTTCATCTAATGCTATTTATGCTATTCAAGTATCTGAGCGCACAAAATCCTGCCCCAATTCCATTGTCAATTCCAACCACTGAAACTCCAATGGCACAGGTGGAAAGCATGGAAAGCAACGCCGTTATTCCTTCAAAAGATGTGCCGTATCCCACGCTGGTGGGAACAGCTATCACAGTTGCTGAGCTAAGCCCGCCGACCACGCTTGCCAAAGCTCCTTCCATTCCTGCCACCACAACTACTATGTCTGCCTCCATTAAATTGTCAAGCTGCCCTAATAGGCGATGTAGCCCAGCGACCCCTACATCGTTAATTCGGGCTGGCAATATTCCGTGGGCAATTAAGGTTTGGGCGCATTCTTCAGCAATCGGGGCATCGGCGGTTCCAGCTGAAACGATTGAAACCCGAACTGAAGTTTGGATTTGAATAGATTGGTTGTCGGCGGCGCTATCAGCAGCTGACACTATTGATGTTTGAGCGGTGGGTTGTTTTTCTTTTAGCGGCTTTTCATTTGGTTGTGTGGGCTGCCAATATATAAGTCGCTCAGAAAATGTCGCTCCTGAGTTTTCCTTCATCGCCAGTTCGGCTTGCTCGGTGTTGGCACGAGACAAAAGCACTGGCGTCTCTGTGTTTTCAAGCAACTTTTTAACCAACGTGGCACATTCTTGTGGCGTTTTTTTCGGGGCATATATTACTTCGCCGAACCCTTGACGGAGCTGCCTGTGTGAATCAATCTTGGCAAATCCCACATCTTGATATGGAAAGTGTCTAAGCTCATAAATTGCTTCGTCAGGATGTAGCTCTCCTGAACGGATCTGGTTTAGAATTTCTTTCAACTTTATTTCGTCCATCATACTAATCTTTCCTTAAATGGTAAAAAAAGTAAAACCCGAACGTGTGGCGATATTAGGCCCGCACGGCACATTCACCGAAGAGGCTTTTTTGAGCCAGCCCGATTTAGCAGGCGCTGAAACATTGCTGTGCCCCACAATCTCTGATGTGCTTTCAACGGTTGAAGAAGGTGTTGCCGATTTGGGGTTTGTGGCACTTGAGAATTCCATTGAGGGCGGAATCAACGTCACGTTAGACACATTGGCGTTTGGGTCAAATCTTTTAATCCAACGAGAGGTCGTCATGCCGATTGGGCTTCATCTCTTTGGGCTTTCTGGGGCAAAGCTCGGCAAGCTAGAACAAATCGTTTCATTTCCACAGGCTATCGCACAATGCCGAGGTTGGCTAACAAAAAACTTAAAGGATGCTGTTGCTCGCCCCGCCGATTCAACTGCTTCGGCGGTTCGCATGGTAGCAGAAGGTGGCGACATTCAAATAGGCGCTATTGGAACTTTGCGTGCTGGCGAGCTGCATCAGCTTGAGTTGCTGGCAAAAAATGTCGCCGACCACCCCGACAATCAAACGCGATTTGTGGTAGTGGGAAGGGACAGGATTCCGCCATCCACTGGACACGACAAAACTTCAGTCGTGGTTTATCAGCACACCAACCGACCTGGCGGACTTCTCACTATTTTGCAAGAATTCGCTGCGCGCACGATTGACCTTAGCCGTCTTGAATCTCGCCCAACCAAGCAGGGCTTGGGCGACTATTGTTTTATCATGGATTTTGCTGGGCATATTGAAGATGAGATGGTGGCAGACTGCCTGCTAAACATCCGCTCTAAACATGCGAATATCAAATTCCTTGGATCTTATCCAGCAGCGGGTGAGGGCGCTGGTCAGGTGCGGGAGGACCGAGGCAAGCTTTGGAGCGAAAATAAAGACTGGTTAGAAGAGTTGCGCGGAAAAATTAGCTAGCGAGGAAAATTCGGGAAGTCGGCAAAAATTCGTGCTATCCTTCATTTTGGAGGAATGGCAGAGCGGACGAATGCGACGGTCTTGAAAACCGTTAGGCCCTTTTGGGTCTCGGGGGTTCGAATCCCCCTTCCTCCGCCAGTTAAATTAAAAATTAAATAAACATGCCAAGTGCTAAAAACCCCAAGCAAAAAATATGCAGCCGCGGGCATAAGTTTGACACTCGCCCGTGTAGAACTTGCTATCCGGGTTATTATAAGAAACAAGGGAAAGCTAAATCAAAGTAGCTAGCTTGAATGATTTTTG
>JAHRAM010000105.1 GCA_020027305.1 Acidimicrobiia bacterium
ATCACCACCACCCTTGTGAAAGGCAGAGAAACAAGCACAGAAAGTGAAAGCAGAAACAGGAATGACGATGTGGAATCCAAAGCTTGGCAAGTTTCCCTATTTGGCGATAACTTTAGCGACAACTTTGGCGACAACCCAAACAGTGACCCAAGCAATGACCGCCTTGATTTCAAGCACTCACTCAACTTAAACGAAAGCTCAAACGACTTATGGTTATGGATTTCTATTTCAGCCTTTGCACTTTTTGCCCTTGCCCTTGGCATTAACTTATTGGGGTGGGCTTATAAAAAACGCCACAGCTCCCCCTTTGCCAAAAACAAAATTATTGCCCGCCCAAAAAAATTCCCACAAAAAGCCTGAGAGAATATAAAATATAAATCATAAAGCAAATTTAAAAAAGAAAGGAACATAAACAAATGGAAATCGAACTTTCATCAGGCTCAAAGGGGCACCTATTTAAAGTTGATAGCAATGAGCGAGGCTTGGTAATCATCCCAGACATTATGGGGCTGAGGCAGTTGTTTGTTGATATGGCAAAAGATTTATCTGAAAAGTGGAATGCTAATGTATGCACATTTGATGTGTTTGCCGGCCACGAGTTTAAAGAAGCCGAATATGAAGAAAGCCTCAAAGACCATGTGGCAGTTGTTCCATCCCTACAAGACTCACGGCTCTTTGCCGATGTGAGCGATGCCGCCGACCAAACAGGGGCAAACACCATCGGGCTGACGGGATTTTGTATGGGCGGAATGTTTACGCTCAAATCTATGGCTGGCGCCAGCGACAAATTTGCAAAAGGCGCTGCCTTCTACCCACAAATTGTGATTCCAGATGAGTGGAAAGGGCCAGAGCTGGGCGAACCACTTGACATTATCACCGCCGAATCGGCAAAAAACACAATGGCGATTTTGGGCGACATTGACCCTTATACCCCGCCTGATTTAATTGAAAAGCTAAAGGCAACTGGGGTAACTTGTTCTATCTTTGAAGAGTGCGATCACGGGTTTGTTCATGACCCACATCGCCCTGCTCATAAGAAAGATGAGGCGGCTGAGGCTTGGAAGCAAGCTGAGACGTTTCTTTATGGGTCATAGTTTCTTCAGCAACTATGGTTGCGTCTTTTTTGGAGCCAAGCCCATCCCCCATTTCTGAGTTTTCCTTCAACCACTTGAAAAAGATGAAGGCAATTATTATCCAGAGGTAAAACCCGCCTATCAACTTCATGATTAGCCCCGCTGCCTGCTGGTCAGAAACAGCAGAAAGGTTCCATATTCTGCCATCTTGGGCATAGGCGCTATAAATCGGCCCGCTTGCAAATGTTAGAAAGGCAGCTGGTATGGTTGGAAGCAGCGACATTGAAAACAAATATATCATTTTGCCAGGCGCCCTCAAATGAAGCTGGCTATATGGACCAACCACTGGCAACCACATTATCATTGCTGTGAGAAAAAGGGCTAGGTGGATAAAATAATGAAACGGCCCATTAGTTGTGGAAGCATTGACAACGCCAGGGATGTGTGTGGCAGCCAACATAAGGTTGAACATAACCCCTGCCATAACTGGGTGTCCTAGAAAGTTCAGCCATCTAGGCAACTGAGAAGCAGTACTTTTGCCTGTTTTACTATTCTCATTTTGCCCGCTTCCATTTTCAACCGAAATAATATGATTTCCCACCACAAGATTAGCAAACCATTTTGGGGTTGCTATCCAAAGCAGGGGCGGTGCCACAAACACGATTAGCAAGTGCTGAATGACATGCATGAAATAAAGATAGTTCTCAGATAGGTCGTGAAGTGGCCAATCACTTGCCAGCCAAATGGATACCACCGCCAACCAGAAAGCAGTCTTTTGCTTTTTGGTTATAGAAAGGTTGAGTTGCTTAGCTAACTTTGTGCCGATATAGACGCCAACAACTATGAGGGTAGCTATCAGCACCCAGACCTCAATATGGAATTGAAAATGAGGGAGACTCATTTCAAGCCCAGATTCTAAATGAGGTAAGCATTGCTAAATAAACCAGCAAGGCAAACCCCATCCCCATTAAAAATATATTCCTCATCAGCGGGGAATCAAATTTCAAATGCATAAACCATGCAGCCACATAGAAAAACTTCAAAATCATAATCACGATTAGCACCGCAAAAATGGCAGCGTTGTTAAGCCGATGCACTGATTCAAAATATGTAAAAACCTCGATGGCAGTAAGCACCGCCAAAAATATGGCTACTTTTATATATTGCCAATCGCTCGGATGTTGGGAATGCTCGTCTGCCTGGTGTTCAACAGGTTCGGCTTGTTCAGCTTGCTCAGGTTTTATTTCTTCTGTCTCGCTCATTGTGTTTTGATTTGCAATTTGTTTTTTGTGCTGTTCTTTTATTTTGGTTTGTTTTGTTCGCCTATGGGAAAAGATATACGACTGTAAAAATGATAATCCAAATAATATCTACAAAGTGCCAATAAAGCCCGACTATCTCAACGGTTTCTTTATTTTCTTGTGTGAGCGTGCCACGGAGGTTCATCACAAGCAGGGTCATCAGCAAAATAATTCCAATGGATACGTGGGCGCCGTGAAAGCCCGTCAATGAATAAAACGCTGAGCCAAAAATGTTCGTGGTGTAGCCCAAGCCTTCTTCATAAAACACAGTGAACTCATAAATTTGGCCTCCAATAAATAGTCCGCCCAAAAGTGCGGTGGTGGTAATCCAAATTCGAAACCGCCGCATATCCCCACCAGTTATGGCAGAAAGAGCAAGCACCATCGTGAGCGAACTCATCAACAAAATGAACGAGCTTAGGGATGTGAACGGAATATCAAATATTTCTTTTCCTATCTCGCCTTCGGGCAGTCGGTTGGAAAGGAATATATATGTAGAAATCAACGCTCCAAACAGCAGGCACTCTGAGCCAAGAAAGAGCCACATCATTATTTTGGCATTCGACATAGGTGTCGAAGTGTGGTGGGCTTCGCCTGCTGTAGGTGTAGCAGGCGTAGATGTGTCTTCTGTTTCAGGTGGAGATTCGGTGCTTACTTGCGTTGACATATTTTTTAGGTTCTTAACTGATAATTGATTGCTAATTTTTTGCTAACTTTCTTTGCTAATCCTTTCTATATCTTTTTTGACCTTTTTATTTTTTTCAAATCTTTTCGGTTGTTTTTTCTATCTTAATTGTCGTTTATCTTCCTCTAATTTTTGCTTAACAATTCTTGTGGGATTGGCTCTTCGCCTTTCAAGTCTTCTGGCACGCCTTTACCGTTTGATCCATTTAAACCGTTTGAAGCTCCATTTCCATTTTGAGAAATCCCAGCATCCTCATCATGATCGTCATGGTCGTCATGACTTGCCTCAGGATCATCTGGTGGTTCAATCCCCCACCCATACATTGAAAACACCGCCACCAAAACTCCGACTGCCAAAATCCAAAGATTGTAAATCAGCCCATAGCCAATGAGCGGAAGTGAAAATGCCAAAACAATCGGCCAATATGATGGAGATGGCAGATGTATCCCCTTAGCAGTTCCTTTTTGTGAAATATCATCTACTGAAGCCAGCCTTGTACCGCCGTCAGCTTCTGCCCATTTTCTGTGCCACCAGTCATCACGATTTTCAATAATGGGTATTTCATCAAAGTTGTGCTCTGGCACAGGCGATGGCAACATCCACTCAAGACTTCTAGCATCCCACGGGTCTGGGCCAGGGGCTGGGCGCTGCTTAGCTTTTTTGTGGCTAGCCACGAAATTGATAAACAACAAAATTATTCCAACCGCAATCGTGAACGCCCCTATGGTTGCTATAAAGTTCCAAAAGGTAAATCCCTCATCGGCACTATAAGTTGGAATTCTCCTAGACATTCCTTGCAGCCCCAAAATATGCATTGGCCCAAATGTCAGGTTAAAGCCCACCAGCACAAACCAAAAGTTTGCCTTGCCGAGTTTTTCACCCAGCCGATAGCCAAACACTTTCGGCCACCAGAAATAAAGCCCTGCTAGCAAGCCCAGCAAGGCTCCGCCAAAAATGACATAGTGGAAATGCGCCACAATATAATAGGTGTCGTGCTGCTGAGTGTCAGCTGGGGCAACAGCATGGGTCACGCCCGAAAGCCCACCCAGCATAAACATTGAAACTGCCCCGATGGCATATAGCATCGGCGTTGTGAAGCGGAGCTTGCCCCCCCACATTGTGGCAAGCCAGTTGAGAACTTTCACGCCAGTCGGCACTGCTATAAACATGGTCGCCACCGAAAATGCAGCCACCGAAAACGGGCCAGTGCCAGAGGTGAACATGTGGTGCGCCCAAACTCCAAACCCCATGAAGCCAATGGCGATTCCTGAAAACACCATAAATGGATAACCAAAAATAGGCTTCCGACTAAAAGTGGGGATAATTTCTGAGATAATGCCAAAGGCAGGCAGGATGAGAATATAAACCTCAGGGTGCCCGAAAATCCAAAAGAGGTGTTCCCAAAGTAGCGGGTCGGCACCTTCTGCCACATTAAAGAAGTTGGCATCAAAAATGCGGTCAAACATCATTAGAAACAGAGCCACCGTGATAACTGGAATTCCAAACAGCAAGAGGAACTGAACCACCGTCATCATCCATGTGAAAACTGGCATCCGCGTGAGCGTCATTCCTGGCGCACGCATGTTGATAACCGTCACCAATAAGTTGATAGCAGAAACCAGCGATGCTATGCCGACTATTTGTAGCCCGATAGCATAGAAATCCATTCCATGGCTGGGTGAAAATGTAGCACTTGAATTTGTCATATATCCAAACCAGCCAGCATCTGGAGCGCCGCCAAGAATCCAAGAGGAATTAATAAACAGCCCGCCAGCAACGAAACACCAAAGGCTAAAAGCATTCAACCGTGGGAATGCCACATCCCTTGCCCCGATTTGAAGTGGGATGAGATAGTTGGCAAAAGCTGCAGCCAGCGGCATAATCACCAAGAAAATCATCGTCACCCCGTGCATTGTGAAAATCTGGTTATAGACATCGGCTGGCAAAAATGTAGAGCCAGGCTGTGCCAACTGAATGCGAATAAGCAATGCCTCTACCCCACCTGCAACTAAAAATATCATGGCTGCTGCCCCATACATAATACCGACGCGCTTGTGGTCGACTGTAAAAAGCCAACTAGTCCATCCTTTGCTTCCAGACGGGCGAGTTAGAATGCCAAGCGGGCGGGTCTCTTTCTGGGGAGCTTTCGGAGCTTCAGCAACAGCCACCCCATTTGAGCCCGCCTCTGCTGAA
>JAHRAM010000139.1 GCA_020027305.1 Acidimicrobiia bacterium
GGTCTATATAATATAATCGCTATAAAGAAAAGCTGTGGATGAATGCCTTGTTAAGTCTTTTATCGGGTCTATATAATATAATCGCTATAAAGAAAAGACATGGCCTAATACTTAATAAATAAAAATAAAATAGATATAGAGTATAAATAATCCGATAGACACAAATAATACAGCAGAAGTATAAATAGAAATATAGAACAAATTATGGGATTTGACCCGACAAGACAATATAAGACAAGGCAATCTAAGTCACAGCAAAACAGCGCTGGAGAAAGCAAAAGGTCTGTTTTTGATTATTGGTATGTAGCAATAGCACTGCTTGTTGCTGTCGGGCTTGTGCTTTGGGCGGTTTTTGCTTAATAAAAATACCTAAAAGTATCTGGTAAAAATTGTTTACTAGAAAAACCTATGAAAAGAGCTAGCAAAACATAAATAGCCGTTAAATATGAATGTCTAGCAAAATGTGGAGAGCTGTCAAAACATGAAAGACTTTCAAAATATAAATAGCTGTTAAATATAAAGATTGGGCAAAATTTGTAACATTATCATTGTCAATATGAAAATATATTTACTTCATCGTTTATAACCTCAGCTACATGAAATTGAATTTCTGAAAAGTGCCTGTCTTGCTGACCAAGCCAAACACCAGCTAACTGGCGTATCTGCCGTTGCTTTTTGACTGTTATGGCTTCTGCTGGGGTGCCAAAAGCATAACTAGAGCGAGTTTTTACCTCACAAAACGCAAGAACATTTTTTGCTGGTTCATTTTTGAGACTTTCGTTTTCAAAGCCTATTTCAAAATTTACATCTATTTTTGAATGTGAATTTTCAAATTGTGTGCTTTTTAAGCAATTAGAAAAATCATCTGGCTTGCATTCAGCAATAATATCAAGCTCGCCAACAAGCCCCCACTGCCTACATCGCCAATTTCGGTCTAAAATTTTCCAGCCACGTTCTATGTAGCACTTAGACACCAGAGCTTCCCCGCAAGCACCCAGCTTAATGTGGGGGGATTTAGCACATTGAGGGTTAACGTTTTTTGTGGTTAATTTTTTTATAGTTGTCATACATATATTATGTATGACAGGTGTGACAATTTTTAATTAAATTTAATTAAAAATGAGCTTTTGTTCAGCTAGGCTAAATAAGAGTTCTTGGCCCAGCTATGGGGTTGCCCTTGAAAGGCGCACGCCATTTACAATGATAATAGTCATACGGCCCTTCTTTATGCCCGATAAAGCCTAGTGCTGAAGCTTTGTCATCTGCATCAGTAATTGCGCCTACTGAAAAACCTACCCCATCTGTAACAGTTTCAAAATCAATATTATCACTAGCAGTCCGTAAGCCAAGAACATCATTTAGTGCCTTGCATGATGAATTGTTAACCGTATAAATGTCTCCACTTGTGCGGGTAGCACTCGGAGAAATTACACCAGCTTCTGTTCCTTTATATGGGTTTGCTTCACAATAGAAATAGCCGTTCCGACTATCAGTCTTTGAGTGAAAATAAGTTGGAGGCTTATACCTTTTATCTCCATACTTAATTAGAGATGGGTGCTTAACACCATTTTCTTCAGTTATCAGGGCTTCGCGCCAATGCCCGAAATTGTCATCGGTAGGATAGCTATTATAATCAGGGTAATAAAATGTTCTAGCGTAGTCCTTAACTTCAATTGGCTTATGGTAGCTAAAACGAGTTGGGAAATATGTGCTAAGTGCTTGACAGGCTCTGAAAAATGCCTGCTCTTCAGTGGTGGCAGTGGCGGGCACTTTAAACTCACATTGTTGTTCGGCATAAGGGGTATAGTGAGTCAAATTCGAATCACCACGACCTCTATCATCGCCCCAGCTTCCATAAAGCAAACTCTTGCTTCCAAAATACCCAGAAATTCCAGCAAGTCTAACTGGGTGCCCACTATAAAGAGAGAATTTGCTATCATATACTCCGCCTCCGTGAGCATCAAACACCCTGTCTTGTGTTTTAAAATTGAAATTGTGAGTATTTGTAAACCTCAGAACTGGGCTACCTTCGGAACCTCTTGTGCGTTGAATACGGTTAAGCATCTCTTCAATTCCATATTGTGTCCACCTAAGCCCCTCACGACTTGAAAGGTAGAATGACGGATGCTCCCCAAGAGCACGAACATCAGACCTGACCCACACATTTAACTGGTGTGTGACTTCATCTCGGTTAAGATTAGAAAGCCCTGAGCCTTGAAGTGGATGAAAATTGTATAGGGCAGTCGATGCTGGAGCAACTGGGTCTAGCACTGGAAA
>JAHRAM010000206.1 GCA_020027305.1 Acidimicrobiia bacterium
CAAGAACACGGCGGAATAATTCGCCACGGGGCAAAACTCCTTTATGCCTATTGTGAAGCCACCGTGCCTCGTATTCAGGTCATCACCAGAAAGGCATACGGCGGAGCCTATGTGGTTATGGATTCAAAATCAATTGGGTCTGACCTGTGCTTTGCTTGGCCAACAGCTGAGATTGCGGTGATGGGGCCACAAGGTGCTGTTGAAATTATCCATCGCCGTGAGTTGAGTGAGGCAGACGACCCAGCCGCCAAACGCCAAGAACTGCTTGACAACTATATTGAGCGATTTTCCAACCCATACATCGCTGCAGAACGTGGCTACATTGATGATGTCATCGACCCAGCTGAAACAAGAAAGAAAGTCATTGCTGGGTTTGAAATCTTACGTTCCAAAAAAGAGGAACTTCGCCCAAGAAAACATGGATCCATTCCGCTCTAAGCTCAATGGAATCTAATATTAAAATCACGCCTGTTAAAAGCTCTTTGGCCCCCTCAGAAGATGAGTTGGCAGCCATCGTGGCAGCAGTTCGCCAACTTGCTCAGCTAAGAAGTGCTGACTCTTTGGAAAGTTCTTTAACAGGGGCAAATGCTTATAGCGCTTCTAGTGCTTGGCGATTTTCTGGGAGGTGGTGGCTAAACAACCGCTTTTCTTTTCAGGGTGATGGAGTTTCTGACATTTCAAAAAATATCTAAAAATATATGCCTACAAAATCAAGTGAGCAAAAGCTGCCAGACACTGATAAATCTTCTGCGCGCATCAGAGGCGCCTTGGCACTGGTAGGCGGAGAGGAATTTAGTGAAAGCCTTGATGAAGTCTGCTCATTTGATAAAGAGCTAATTGAAACAAGCATTCAATCAAAGGGGCAACAGCCAAATGAAAACCAAGCGGTGTCAGTTTTGATAGTTCCCACAGCAGCTGCCTATGAAAACCCAGCAAAGAAAATCCAGCAGGGGCGTGACTATTTTTCTAATGATGCCTTTTTAAAGCTGGGCGTTGAAGTTGAAGCACTTGAAATCTACACACGGATGGAAGCAATGGAATTCCCAGAAGCGGAGTTAAACGAAAAACTAGAGCACGCAAATATAATCTATCTCACAGGCGGGTCGCCGATGCATTTAAGGTCGGTGTTGATGAGGTCTCTAATTTTTGAAGCAATCAAAACTGCTTGGCAAAATGGTGCTGTCTTGGTGGGAGCAGGAGCAGGCGGGGATGTATTATGCGACTATATGGTAGATGCCAGAGGTGGGGCATTCACAGTCGGGCTTAACCTCATCTCTGAAATTTCAGTGATTCCCAGATACAACCATTGGTCAGAAGATAAAATTCAAAGGACAGTTAAGTTGGCGCCTCCAGATATTTTTGTGGCAGGAGTTCCAACTCAAACAGCTCTCATTTCAGAGGCTGGAAAACCTTGGCGTCAAATGGGAATTGGTGAAGTAGACGTTTTTCGTGGCGGAAAAAAGTTGGCGGTTAAAGACTTGCCGATTTTGTAAACATCTGCTCATTTAACAGCAACTTTGGTTTTACAATTTTGCCAAATTAAATATTTGGAAATTATTTAGCAATTTAATTATTTAGCAATTTGTTGCGCGTTATAGGGCGCGCCACTCCCCTTCACGCAACCTGCGAATTCTTTCTGAGGTTACTGGATGAGTGCTAAACATTCTAGCCAGCCCGCCTAGTTCTTTTTCCCCACCATCATCTGAAGCATGAGAAGTTGGGTCAAAAGCCAGTGGGTTAACAATATAATGTGAAGCCTGTTCTCGTGAAACAACTTTGCCTTCGGCAACAAGGGCTGGCACCTTCTTTGAATATAGTTGAAGTTTTTCAAGGGCGCTAGCCAGTGGCTCGCCATCGTTAATGAGCTGAGCGGCAGTTTGGTCGGCTTTGAACTCTCGAGATCTTGAAATTGCCATTTGAATCAACATCGCAGCCAGTGGGGCAAGGATACCCATCAGCAAAATACCGATAATATTGCCATCGCGCCGACCAAAGAGCAACGAACCCCAAAGAGCAATTCTGGCAATCAACGTAATTGCCATCGCAATGGCAGCAGCCACCGACCCGACTAAGATGTCTCGATTTTTGATATGCATGAATTCGTGTGCCAAAACACCTCTTATTTCATCCCATGAAAGATTGTCAAGTAACCCCTGAGTGACGGCAACCACTCCCTTGGCGGGATTTCTCCCTGTGGCAAAAGCATTCGGCTGAGGGTTTGGCGTTATATATAGAGCAGGCATCGGAATGCCAGCTTTCTCAGAAAGCTCTTCCATTATTTCAAAATATTTTGGGTGCTCCTCTCGCTCAGCAGGCACAGCCCTTGCAGAAGCGATGGCGATTTTGTCACAAAACCAGTAAGAAACACCCACAATGAGAAAGGCAATAACCCCGCCAATGATTATTCCACTCGTGCCAAAAATCGCCCCGATACCGATGGCTAAGCCACCCATAACCGTCATCAACAACATCGTTTTAAGTGAGTTTTTCATATTCTTAATTATTTTTATTTGTCGTAATTGTTTTTAATTTTTATTTTAGTTTGTATTTTCTTAT
>JAHRAM010000162.1 GCA_020027305.1 Acidimicrobiia bacterium
TAATATCGCAATAGCATGTCAAAAAACCTTGTAATAGTTGAATCACCCGCCAAAGCTAAGACCATTAGCAAGTACCTAGGTGATGATTTTGTGGTTGAGTCTTCAGTTGGACATGTGAGAGATTTGCCTAGCTCAGCAAAAGAAGTTCCCCCTGAATACAAGAAAGAAAAATGGAGTCGGCTAGGTGTAAATGTAGAAAACGACTTTGAGCCTATCTACATAATCAACGAAAATAGAAAGAAGCAAATAGCAGCGCTGAAGAAATTAATGAAAGAAGCTGACGCTCTATATCTGGCAACTGATGAAGATCGTGAAGGCGAAGCTATTGCTTGGCATTTGCTTCAAGTTCTTAAACCACCAAAAACTATGGACGTTCATCGTATGGTGTTTCACGAAATAACTGAAGAAGCAATCAAAGAAGCGGTTGAATCACCTAGAGACATCAACCAAGATTTAGTAAACGCACAAGAAGCTCGACGAATACTTGACCGCCTCTATGGGTATGAAGTTTCACCAGTATTGTGGAAAAAGATTGCAACCAAACTTTCAGCTGGGCGGGTTCAAAGCGTGGTGAAAAAAATGTTGGTAGACAAAGAAAAAGAACGAATGAAATTCATAACAGCAGAGTTTGCCGAACTAACCGCCAAATTTAAACCTGCTGGAGACACTACCGCCTTTGAAACCCGCCTTGATGAAATTGACGGAAAGAAAGTGGCGCAGTCTTCTCACTTTGATAGCGATGGAAAGCTCAATGAAGGCGGACAAAAAATAAAACACCTAGGCTTGGCAGAGGCAAAAAACCTATCAGAAAATATCTCTTCAGCTAAGGTTGCCTCAAAAACTTCTCGCCCATATTCTAGAAAACCCTCTCCCCCGCTCACAACTTCTGACCTTCAGCAAACTGCTGGCAACCGATTGGGCATGTCGTCTGCCATGATTATGTCAGCAGCCCAACAACTCTACCAACAGGGCTACATCACATATATGAGAACAGATGCTAATAACTTGGCTGCTAGCGCCCTTGAAACCACAAGGCAACAAATAAAAAGCGAGTTTGGTGACGAGTATCTTTCAAAAGAAGTTCGCACATACAAAAACAAGGCAAAAAACGCACAAGAGGCACATGAGGCTATTCGCCCAACTGGCTCAACATTCATTACGCCAGAAGAAATGTCTAAAAAAGTGGCTCCAGGATTGGCGCAAGTATATGCCATTATCTATGAGCGAACGGTTGCTTCCCAAATGACAGATGCCAAGGGCACTACCACGACTTATAAAATTGAAACAAAATCAGGCGAGAGCAACCTTGTGTTTAGTGTTTCTGGCACAGTTATAGAACATCTGGGTTTTAGAAAAGCAACCCAAATCAAAAATGCTTCAAAAGAAACCGATAAGAAGGCAAAAAATGAAAGCGAGGAGAAAGAAAACACAGAACAAGGCGCAAAAAACAATAACTCCAAAAAACCCGCACAAGAAATAGAACTGCCAAATATGACAGAAGGCGAAAGCCTTGATTTGGAATCTGCTGAGCCAACTTCTAAAGAAACTACTCCGCCTGCCCGATACAGCGAAGCTCGACTGGTCGCAACTTTAGATGAAATTGGAGTCGGTCGCCCATCAACTTATGCCAGCACTATAAAAACTGTTTTGAACCGTGGCTATGCTTTCAAGCAAGGCAGTCAAATCATCCCTACTTTTACAGCCTTTGCAGTTGTGCAGTTATTAGAGCTACATTTCCCCGACCTAGTTGACTTCAACTATACAGCTCGCTTAGAAGAAACCCTAGATAATATCTCGCTTGGAAAAATGCAAACAGTTGAATGGCTTCGTGATTTCTATAAGGGCAGCGGTGAATCTGTTGGACTCTCAGAAAAAATAGAAGCAGAAATGGAAAACATTGATGCCAGAGCAGTCAGCACCGTGAGGTTGGGCAAAGATGAAAATGGCAATGATGTAGATGTGCGCGTAGGAAAATATGGGCCATTTGTGTCGCGAGAAGAAGATACTGCGTCAATTCCACCTGATATTCCTCCCGCAGATATGACGCTTGAGCGGGCTATTGAGATATTGAGCATTCCTAAAGAAAAAGTGGTGGGAACCGACCCTGAAACAGGAATGTCTATAGTTGGATTACGTGGCAGATACGGGCAATATCTTAGGCTTGGAACCACTGAAGAGTTGGAAGCTGCTGACACAGACCTTAGCGATGCAAAAACTGCAGGATTGTTTGAGTCTATGTCGCTTGCTGACTTAACCCTAGAAGATGCAAAAAACTTGCTTTCACTCCCGAGAGTCGTGGGAGAACAAGAAGGTGAAGAAATTATTGCAGCAAACGGGCCATTTGGACCATACCTAAAACGAGGCAGAGAAACCCGTCAACTAAAAGCTGAAGAAGAGCTTTTGACTATCTCGCTCGAAGAATGTATAAAGCTATTTTCTGTTCCCAAGAAATTTCAAAGGCGAGGTGGAAGCACTGGAAAAGAAGTTGGAACTGACCCAATGACTGGCGAAACTATCCTTGTGAAAAAGGGGCGTTTTGGAACTTATGTAACAGATGGAAATGTAAATGCGTCTTTACGAGACACCGACGACCCAAATGAAATAAGTGTAGAACGGGCATCTGAGTTGCTAAACGATCGCCGTGAAAGGTTGGCTCTAGCTGGGGATGAGCCAAAGAGTGGCAAAACAACATCTAAAAAACCCGCCACTCGTAAAAAACCTTCACCAAAAACTACTAGAGTCAAGGCTGCTACAAAAAATAAGGCAAAAACAAGTTAAGCAATTCTTTAACTCTAAGAAAATAAATGTATAGAGTATATACATAAATATATGAAATATATAAAGGCAAAATATATGAAAATAAATCAATGTTAAAAAAACGAGATGGCAGCAGATGAAAATGGGATCGAAGCCGGCGATCCTTCTAAAGAGCCTTTTCAGGGAGCATTTAAAGGTGCAAGAAAAGACTTGGTTGCAAAAATTTTTGGCAATCAGGCTTATGCAAAGCTTTTTAGCGCTCAGACAGTAACTGCTATAGGTGACTGGCTAGGACTACTTGCTCTATCAGTTCTGGCCGGCAAACTGGGCGCTGGAGACTCTAAAACTTCAGAGCCTGTTGGCAACGATTTAATGCCAGAGGTTACTACTGCAATTGAAGTTGGGGGTGCTGCAACCTCAATTGGATTTGTGATTGGGGCAAGACTTCTGCCTGGCTTGTTCCTCTCTCAGCTTGCTGGCGTAATTGCAGATCGAATGAATCGCCAAAAACTAATGATTGTTTGCGATCTCTGTAGGGTAGGGTTGCTTTTGCTGCTTCCGTTTGTGAATGCGGTTTGGCACTTGATTCTAATATCGCTGTTTTTAGAACTCTTTACCCTTCTTTGGATTCCTGCTAAAGATGCGCTACTTCCAAACATTGTTCCAAAAAATCGCCTTTCAAGCGCAAATTCACTTTCCTTTTTAGCGACTTGGGGAACAATCCCTCTGGCTTCTGCTATTTTGCTCGGTCTTGCCCAGCTCTCCAAAGTGTTAGACGATATAGATGTCTTGAACTTTTTACAAATCACTGACACTAGCATTGCATTTTACGTAGACGCCCTGACATTTGTAGCCTCTGCCTTTATTTTGTATTCAATGGGAAAACATATTTCGACAACGCAGACAACCAAGCCAAAAACACAAATAGGCAAAAAATTCTGGCACTATATTGTGCAGACATTGAAGGAAATAAAAGATGGTCTTCGCCACATTGCTATCACACCAGCTGTACGCGGTGTAAACCTCGGTCTTGGCACTGCTCTTTTAGGGGGTGGAATGCTAATTCCGCTAGGAACAATATTTGCTGGCGATGTGTTAGGCGCTGGAACAGCAGGGTTTGCTTCCCTTATAGTGGCACTTGGCATAGGAGCCGCACTTGGAATAGCCGTGCGACATTTTGTTAGCCAACATTCCAAAAAAATTCCTAATGAAAAAATATTTGTTTGGTCTGCTACAGGTGCTGGTCTTAGCTTGGGTCTAGCAGTATCATTTAATGTTTTATGGGGGTCAATTGTGGGAATTGGGTTTCTTGGATTGTTTGCTGGTGTATTATATGTTACCGGCCTCACCATCCTTCACGAACGTGTGGCAGATAATATTAGAGGAAGGGTGTTTTCTTCTCTTCATGCTTTAACACGAACTTGTGTTCTGCTCTCAATGATTGGCGGTCCATTCCTAGCAAGCTGGATTGATGGAATCGTAAGAAGTGTTGTTGGTAAAAGCTTAGACTTTGGAGAATTGACATATGCCGTTCCAGGCATTAGGGTAATTTTGTGGTTGGCAGCATTGATGATTTTAGCTGCGGGAGGAGCAGCTGCTCGCGGATTCAAACATTCCAACGGAAAAGATGACCAAGAGGTTGATGGCAAATAACTACTAACAACAAGTAATGAATAGTAATGAGGAATTAAGAAATGACTAAAGCAGGCAAATTTGTAGTTTTTGAAGGCCTTGACCGAGTTGGAAAATCAACACAAGCCAAACTACTTGCTAAAGCTCGTGGGGCTGAATACACTAAGCAGCCAGGTGCCCATAGAAGCACAAAGGCCTTGCGCGATATGTTGCTTAATAAAAAAAGTCAGGTCTCTGATTTTGTAGAGGCTCTTATTTTCAGTGTAGATAGGTCAATACACACTGAGCAAGTGTTACGACCCGCCCTTGCGGCAGGAAAAGATGTTGTGTGTGATAGGTTTATCGGTTCATTTTTAGCATATCAAGGCTATGGGAGACAAGGAGATATTGACTTCTTGACCGACCTATCAAAGAGAGCAACTGGAGGGCTAGAACCAGACTTAGTATTCCTGCTTCAAAGCCAAAGGTCTTTTACAAACGGTTTAGATAATGACCGCATTGAAGGCGAAAGCACTGAATTTAGACAAAGGGTTAAAGAGGGCTATCTAACCCTTTTAGAACAAAATCCTGACACATGGTGTCTGGTTGATGCTGATGGCACTCAAAAAGAAGTTGCTGAAAGAATAACCCAGTTGGCAGCAGAAAGATTAAATTGGGTTTAGGCAAAATGTGAAATTGAGCAAAATCTAAAACAAGGTAAATACAAAAATTAAATAAATACAAAAATTAAATAAATACAAAAATTAAATA
>JAHRAM010000176.1 GCA_020027305.1 Acidimicrobiia bacterium
GAAAAATGTTACAAGCAGATAAAAATAACCAAGACCTGAGCGAGCACGAAAAGGCAAAACCAGAGCAGCTCAACCCACAGGCAATAGAGCGAAAAGTTGTTAGTGGGGAAGTTTGGGATGAGTTTTGCGACAGCCTAAAGAGTTTGGGCAAATACATCACTAGCCCTGAAACTCCTGATGACCCACTGAACAGAGCTGAAGGGTTCCGCTATTTGACGCGCCTGTTGCGAGGAACATTAGAAAGCGTGATTGAAGGCAGTAGCCCTAACTTTCCTGTGATGAGACCTATTGGTTATATGGTGAAGATGGGTGCCGACAACCCTGACATTTTATATATGGGGGCAGCCGTTCATGGCGCAAATGAATATCGCATTCGCGGAAATGTAGGCACGGTCAACTACATCTCGATTGCTTCCATTTCAGGTGGCTATGGTAGAGACGGAACGATGACCGTTGATGGCACGATTGATTCCAGCACACTCAAGGCAGAACCAGATGGTTCGTTTGAGATTGTTCTCAGCCAGAGGGAACACTCTGGTAACTGGCTCGAGCTGTCGCCTGAAACCCGCTCAATAAATGTTCGCCAAACATTTCTAAATCGAAACACTGAAAAGCCAGCCGAAATGGAGATTGAAGTGCTTGGCGACAAGGGCACGCCGCCGCCATATACTGCCGAGCGCCTACATCGCCACCTTCAAAATGTAAGTCGGAATTTGCATGGAACAGTAAAAGTGTTTTCCGATTGGACACACAGTTTGAAATCGAACATGAATGTGTTGCCACATGAAGAAAATAATCGCACGTTAGGTGGCGACCCCAACTTTTTCTATTTCCACGGGCATTGGAGTTTGGAAGACGATGAGGTTTTGGAAATTCGAGCGCCAGTTATCCCTGAATGTAAGTCTTGGAATTTCCAACTTGACAATTATTGGATGGAGTCACTTGACTATTGCTATCACAGTGCAACCTTCAACAAACACACTGCAGCTTATGAAGATGATGGAAGTGTTGTGTTGTTTGTCGCACACAGCGACCCCCGTTTGCAAAACCCTGAGTTGGGTGGCAACTGGGTTGACACTGCAAGCCATAATAACGGCACCTTGTGCTGGCGCTGGATGGAGGCCAAAAATCATCCGCCTCTAGAAACTAGGTTGGTGAAGTTTTCAGAGCTAGTTGCGGTATAATAAAACCATAAATGCTTCGGTGGCCATAGCGACGGAGATACACCCGTTCCCATTCCGAACACGGCAGTTAAGCCCGTCAGCGCCGATGGTACTTGGGTAGAGATGCCCTGGGAGAGTAGGTCGCCGCCGAGCATTATCTAATCACATCTTTGACTGAAATCGGTTCGCCCTTTTTCGGCGCCATATTCTCGCTTAGTTTTTGGACGAAGGATGAGTCGTTGGCGCTCGGGGAACTTTTTAGGGATTGGCATTTGTGCTTTGGTCTAATCTTTAGTCTAATTTTAACGCTCTCAACTATTAACTACTTGGGAAATATCAGCTTAGAATTGTTGCTTAGGCATTAGGTATTAGAAGGTATTAGATATGACAGATTTTGAACTCCCCAAAGAGCTTGTGACAAAGGTTGCTAAATATGGCGATGCTGAAAAAAAGCTCGTTGCCATTGAAGGTGCTGCCAAACATTTTGACAGGCAACGTTATGGGCAGGCTGAGAAAGCATTGGGGCCGTTGGTGGAAGAAATGCCAGAGGTTTTTGAGCTGAAAGAGTTGTTGGGGCTGTGTTGTTATCGCTTGGGCAAATATAAAAATGCAATCAAGTACCTGACTGCTTTTTCAAATCAGACAAAAAGCGTGGAGCAGCATCCAGTGTTGATTGATTGCTACAGGGCGCGCCAAAATTTTGAAGCTGCCAGCAGATTCTGGGAAGAACTTTCTAATGGCAAGCCTGAAGCACACATTTTAATTGAAGGGCGCGTTGTGTTTGCGGGGGCACTTGTTGACCAAGGGGAACTGGGGGCTGCCGAAAAACTACTCAGCTCAGCCATTGAAAATGACAGCGAAAAAAATAAAAGGGGAAAGAAGCAAGGAGCTAGCGATTCCACAAAGACACCTTCTAAACCGCTCTCACTTTCTAAACTGCTTCCAAAGCGCCCAAGCGAAAGTGAAATCCGCCAAGTTTATATGTTGGCTGACATCTATGAACGGGGCGGGCATTTCATTAAGGCCAGCGAGCTATTCCAGTGGGTTACCAAGCACGACCCTGACAACAACACCGACGCCAGCGAACGTATTTTGGACTAGGGCAGTTATAAAATTGTTATATGTCGGGTGTAAGATTTCCTTCAAATTAAACCACTAAAATTGGAGGTAGAAATGATCTTATTTAAATTAAGCAAACGAAACAACAAACCCAGCATGTCTAGCATGTCAAACAATGGAACAGGCGAATCGCCACTTCCACCGCTGGAGATATTTATTGATGAAATGGTGGAATCCGCTTGCTGTTTGATATCTGAAGATGGCGAGTTGATTTATGGACAACTTGAACGGGCGCTTAAACAAAACCGCTCAATACGACTGTCCTTTAGAAATGTTGATACTGTGCTCGCGGGTTTTATAAGACAGTCAATAGGAAAGCTATACAAAAAATTCAAACCCAAAAAAGTTGCTGAACTTCTTGAAATCGTTGACACTACAGAACATCAAATGAACTACATAGAGATGGTCGTCGACAATGTTCTCACTGAACCAAGGGACACAAGAAGACGTCGCAAATTAGCCAAGGCCATATTAGACGACCCCTTCATCTTTTAATCATGGGGAAAATCGAACGAGCCTCAACGCATCAGTTTGAGGCAGAAGAAAATATATTGCCAGATGCTAATGTCTTGCTTATTGTGTCTGACATGACGAAAGCTTCAGATAGAAAGCGCCAATATGAGAAGGCGTTTGAAAAAATTAAAAAATCTAATTGCCGCTTAATTGTTGATTTCGCAATTGTTTCTGAATTTATAAATCGCTATTCAAGAACTAAAGCGCAGGAATTTAGAACCTACAACCAAGGCTTTAAGCGATTTAGAAAGAGTAAAGATTTCAAACCTATCGCGAAAAAAGTTTCTGATGAAGTAAAGCAAATTTTGAAAATTGCAGAAATTGTTGGGCCGAGATTTGACTCTCAAAATGCTGACAGAATTCTTGATGAATTTGCTGAGGGAGATTCAGACTTCAACGACCAAGTCATCCTAGAGACATGCCAAGAAAATGATGCAGCACTTTTAACAGATGATGCAGATTTTGCTAGGAAGGATGTTCTTATACTTACAGAAAATCAGCGACTTTTGAAATAGTTTTTTGATGGCGTTATATGGGCGAACCGACACTTCCACCGTTGGGGATATCCATTGCTGGGGTGTAGATGCCCCTTGCTGTGTTATAGATGAAATGGATTAGGCAATAATATAGTTCACTAATTGTTTAAGTGTTTAGCATATTGACGGGAAGCTATATCTTTAGTTGTGTATAATTAAAAGTGAGAGCCCCCCCATGCCTCTTTATGAGGCCCACTGGGGGGCATTTTTTATTATGTCAATACAAGAAGACTATATTGAAGATTTACAGAGCAATTTTATTGATGCCACAAAAGATGAATTGTCTGGCTTACTTGTAAGAATTTCCTATAGACGCATAGTTGAATATTGCAATTCCATTAGGCTCTATGATGAAACCTTTAGAAACTCGCCAGTGAAACTGGAAAAAGGTGATAGCAACTGGGAAGGTGAAAACTCTATAGATACTTCTGGCGTTGGAATTATGGTTTTTATAACCAAATATATGCTTGACAAAATACACCCACAGCACAATTTCAAACGAGAGATAAGTAGACTATTTTCAGAAAATGCTGATAAGTTAGACAAAATGCTTCTGCCTCAAAATTGGGAGAGGCATCCTGTTTGGGAGTCCTAATTCAATTTTTGAAACAAAATTAGAGCGAGCCTCAACGTATTAATTCGAGGAAGGATACCAGTCGGTTCCTCGACCTTCAGGGGTTAGGTCAAGGGCATTCCAAAGTGGCCAGAGTTGGTCAACATGGCGGGCGTCATTGCCTGGGCGATTTTGAACGAAATAGGTCTCTGGCCCCCAAAAGTGAAATATTTCATTTTCGTTCTTGGTAAACGCATTTATAAGTCCGTGTTGCCCACCATCTGAATCTTCAGCAAAATAATCAACGTTAAAGGTATTGTTGGTAGAAGAAAGCATTCGCAAATTATTCCAGTTGCGTGTATCAGCATATTTTTGAACTTCGTCGATAGTGGCTTTTGCGACCACCGCAAGCGAAACTCGTTGACTTATATATTGTGCGTTGCCGTTAAAGCTATCTAGGAAGGAAGTACACATCGGGCAAGCATTCCCGCCAGGTGGATACATAAAGTTATAAATCAGCAAGCAGTCTTTGCCCGAATCAAAAAGTTCACTGAATTTGACGGTCTTTGTTTCACCATCCCTATCGCTAGACTTTTCTTCAAACACATAGTCTTCTGGGAGCTTGCCCCCATCAGCCAATGCCTTTCTGGCGGTGGCAACTTCATGAATTTTGTCACGAAGTTCAATTTCAAGCTGTAGCAATTCGTTTCGCGACTTACGATATTCTTTGCTTTCGTTGGGATACCTTTTATTGTGCATATTTGTTGCTGTGTGTCTAAATTTAGTTTGACTTGGTCAAGCTATGTCTTTAACTCGCTTGTTGAATTCGGCGACTTCATCATCTACTTTTATGTCTTGTTCTCTTATAGGGTTGAGCAGTGTAATGCCCTCAAGGCTTGTGCAACGAGAAAGTGCCACATAGGCTTGCCCATGTTCAAATGTTCCCCAGCCCCAGTCGATGTTAATTTCGTCAAAAGTTTTTCCCTGTGATTTGTGAATGGTTATCGCCCAAGCCAGCATCAAAGGAATTTGTGTGTATGAGCCGACAATATCTATTTCGGAATCCTTCCCCTTTTCAACTTCATCATGGAAATCAAAATCTAAACTCATTTCATCTTTTCCATCGTCAATGGGGTCTGCCTCTTCACCCCATGTTGCCTTTTTAATTTTTGCAACCTCATTACTATCAAATCTAACTTTCACCATATCTCCATGCAATTCTTCAACTTTTCCAAGCAATCCATTTACTAGAGTTTCTGACAGGTTCTTTACAAGCATTACTCTTGCACCGATTTTAAGAATGAGCTTTTTGGGTGCTAGGACATGTTGTTTGAAGTCTCCTGTGGTACTTGCTAAATAAATTTTCTCACTGTCAGGTAGCTCACCCAATTTTTTCATGTTGATGCTCTCGGCAATATTGTTTGTAGTGACTAGAGTAACTGCATTTTCATTTTTCTTATTTTGCACTCGAGAATTAATTGACTCAAAATCATCATAAGTTATTGAATTTTCGCGAATGCGATTAAGGATCTTTCCAAAATCGCTATCGTCTGCTTGCCGAAAATTTTCCCTAATATTTATTAGCTCAAAAGTTTTTCTATTTATGCAGGGAGCTCGAAAGAAATACCTGCTCTTGAAATTGTATTTGTCATAATAATCGTTATATTCTTCACCTGTAAGAACAGGCGGGAGTTGAGCGGTATCGCCAAATAACAATACTTGAATACCCCCGAAAGCCACTTTGTTTTCATACCGAACTTTTTTTAGGAGTAAATCAAGTGCATTCAACACGTCTAAGCGCACCATTGAAATTTCGTCAATGATTAGGGTGTTTAGTTCAATTATCATTTCTCTGACTTTTCTAGGTGTTCTTTTTAGTTTTTGTGCTGTAAGGATTTTAGGCGGCAGATTAAAGGCTGAATGGATAGTTCGTCCACGCACATTGTAAGCTGCGATTCCAGTCGGGGCAACAACAAGCACATTTTTTTCTTTTTCACGCAACGCTTTTCTGATTTCCTGAAGTAAAACAGACTTACCAGTGCCAGCATTTCCTGTTATGAAAAAGTTGCGGTTGGGATTTTCCAAAACCTGCTCTAAGATTTTTC
>JAHRAM010000177.1 GCA_020027305.1 Acidimicrobiia bacterium
CCTCACTTCGTTTTCAATTTTGGAAAAGATTTTGAATCTGCAGTCGTCGATCCTTATATTGAGTCATACAAAACCGGAGAGACCCCGAACCCCTGCATTGAGTGCAACAGGCACATTAAGTTTGATATTTTCTTGAGGCGCGCAAAGGCATTGGGGTTTGACGCTATTGCCACTGGGCACCATGCCCGAATAGTTCGAGCTGGCCAAATATCTTGGTTGGCAAGAGGTGCCGACCTCAGTAAAGATCAATCCTATGTGCTTCATCCGCTTATAAATGCTTTCAATGTTCCTAATGGTTCTAATGTTGCCGATAGTTCTAATGGTTCTAATATTTCTAATGCGTCCGATAATGTCAGTGTGTCTTCTAATGGTGCTAATGGTGATGCCTCTAATGGTGTTACTTTTAATCGTGTGTCTAATGATATGTCTAGTAATAGTATGGCGGGGGGGTGTGACAGTTTTTACAAATCAGAGGATTCACAAAAACTTGGCGACCCCAACAAAGCTTCTGCTGACGAAGCTGGTTTGATAGACGCCGAAACAGGAGTTGAGATTATGTTTCCTATTGGGCATCTCACCAAAGATGAGGTGCGTTCCATCGCCGAAGAAAACAATCTGCGTATAGCAAAAAAGCGAGATAGCTATGGGGTGTGTTTCGTTCAAAAAGCTGATGGGCGTGAGAAATTTATTTCTGACAAGGTCGCTCCCACTCCCGCTCGGGTGCTTGATTCAGATGGTGAGGAGATTGGTGAAGTGCCTGCTTTAGAGCTATTGACAGTTGGGCAGAGAAAAGGAATGGGCGATTTGCAAGCTGGGCGAAGCCAGCATCAAATTCAGCCCCGTTATGTTTTGTCAATCAATCCTTCAGAGGCAAAAGTTGTGGTTGGAAAGCGAAATGATTTGATGGTGGAGTGCCAAGAGGTGCGAGACTTTCAATTTTGTAATATGCCCCCTAATTTCAATTTGGGAATTTTCGATTTGGGGGCTATTCAAAGTGTTTTTGATGGAAGTAAAAATCTCAACAATTCAAGTGAAAGTAAAAGTCAAAATAAAAGCGAAAGCAATAGGTGTGAAAGCGAGCCTCGAAAAATATCTGTGGTGGCACAGACCAATGCTCATGGAGTTCCAAAGTCGGCTGAATTGGTTTTTCCGCCAAGCTTTTCTGCAAATGGAAAAAGTCAAAATAAAAAAAATGAAAAAAGTCAAAATCCGAAACTTGTTTGGGAAGCTCCTCAAAAGCGGGTTGCCCCTGGTCAGAGCATTGTTTTTTATGTTGCGGTGAAAACAGATACTGGGGTTGAAGAAGAAGTCGTGCTGGCATCCTGTATCGCTGATTGATGCGTTGTATAACTAAAATAGATTTCACCTAATTGCAGTTAGCCCAAATTCAGCCAGAACCTAATAGGCGGGGGTTTTCCGTCAAAATTGGAATACCCGCATTGGCAAAATCCCCATCATCAGTCAAGAATTTAAAGCCTTCTCGCTTACAAGTCTCAACAAAAGATTGGTCGTTGAAATCTGCACCGCCCTTAGCATAGTCATCAAGAATAGAAACCACATCTTGTGTGGCAAGCCCTGATTCAATAAGTTCAGCCATTTCTAGAATTTCTTTTGCCCTCTTTGCAACATCTTCGGCAATAGGCAAAAAATCTTTTGAATCTCGAAATACTTTAAAATCATTGCGTGAGACCCCAAGTTTTCTTGCTCTTAATCGTGAGTATTGATTTACGAATTCTGAAATAACCAAATTGTCTACACAAACACGACAGTTAGAATTTCTGATGTTATTGAGAACTTGCGAATAGAGTTTTTTCTGCCTCGGATTGCCTGACGCATCTGAATCAAAAATCCAGACATTTGTATCTATGAATAGCTCTTCGTGTTCCTCAAAATGATGCGTTGAGGCACGCTCAATTGTTGCCATGATGCGACCTCGCTTAAAAATCGCGCTCGCCGTTTATAATGGCTTCAATTTCTTTTTTCCGTTTTCGCGATAGCTTTAAATCTTGTCTGTAGCCCCTCACATCTATGTCAAGAAGGGTTTTGTGACGTTCGGTTGAATTAACAACTTCTAGTAACTCTTCAATTTTCTTTGGCTTGAATTTTTTGTATAGCCTGCCAACAGCTGTCTGATTGAAAATCGTTGACACATATTCAACTCCTTTGTATGAAAGTCGAACGGGACGGTTTTGTTTGAGCGCATCAAAAATTAGTTCATATACCACTTCGCCGTGTTCGTAAAGCGCCGTGCTATTATTGCCAATGAACTCAGCTACAGAAATTTCCAGAGGCGGGAGTGTTGCTCCGTTGTTTGAGGCGTCCATGTTGCTTGAGCTGAAGCGCCCCCGTTCTTTTCTGCTTTTTGTTTTCATTTCGCTGTGCTTGTTTCTTTTGGATGAGTTGAATCTGTTTGTTTTTGATACTGTTGATTTTAATTTACTTGATTGTGTTGGTGTCGTCATTTTATTTTTGCCTTTCTTAATAGTGGTTAAACGATTAAAACATAATACACTTTGCCTATTAAATATAAACAACACCTAATATAGTGGGGCTAATACATAGCTACACAGCACTACTTGTTTAACCACAAATTGGAATCACACACACACATATATATATATACTCGTATGCGCCAATCAACAAGATGTTTGGCTATTGTCTAATTGCACACATACATATAAGACAAATTATTGCTTGCCCCAAATTCAGCCAGAACCCAACATATGCGGATTTTCCGTCAATATTGGAATGCCAGCATTGGCAAAATCCCCATCATCGGTCAAGAATTTAAATTTTTTCCGTTTACAAGTCTCAACAAAAGATTGGTCGTTGAAATCTGAACCTCCTTTAGCATAGTCATCAAGGAGTAAAATCATATCTTGTCTATCAAGCCCTGATTCAATAAGCTCAGCCATTCCCAAGATTTTCTTTGCTTTCTTGGAAACATCTTCGGCAATAGGTAGAAAAGCCTTTGAATCTCTAAACTCCTTAAATCTGTAGCCTGCCCCCTTAAGCTTCCTTGTTCTTAGTCGTGAATATTGGTTTACAAATTCGGACAGAATTAAATTGTCGATGACCACCTTACATTTAGCATGGTTGATTTTGACAAGAACTCGTGAATAAAGCTGTTTCTTTTTTGAGGTATTTGACGTATCGGAATCAAAAATCCAAACATTTGTATCCACAAGTAGCTCTTCGTGTTCCTCAAAACGATGCGTTGAGGCACGCTCAATTGTTGCCATGATGCGACCCCGCTTAAAAATCGCGCTCGCCGTTTAGGATGGCTTCAATTTCCCTGCGCTGTTTTCGAGACAGTTTTAACTCTTCTCTGTAGCTTCTTACATCTATATCAAGATGGGTTTTTATATATTCTGTCGCATCAACAACTTCTAATAGCCTTTCAATTTTCTTTGGCTTGAATTTCTTATATAGCTTGCCAACAGCCATTTGATTAAAGATTGCTGATACATCATCAACTCCCTTATATGAAAGTTGCACTGGGTGGTTCTGTTTGAGGGCATCAAATATCAACTCATAGATTGCTTCGCCAGCCTCGTCTATAAAATAGCGAGGGTCGTTCACAAACTCAGCGACAGAAATTTCCACAGGCGGAAGTGTCGCCTTGTTGCTTGAAGCGCTCCCGTTGCTTGAGCTGAAGCGCCTCCGTTCTTTTCTGCTTTTTAGTTTCATTTCGCTATGTCTGTTTCTTTTGGATGAGTTGAGCCTGGCCAGTTTTGGCGGTGCTAATCTTGGTAGCGCCGATTTTGCTAGTTTGGATTTTGGCACCTCCAATTTTGACGCTGCTGATTCTGTCTTTGCTGGTTTTAATTTACTTGATTTTGATGATGTCGTCATTTTATTTTTG
>JAHRAM010000014.1 GCA_020027305.1 Acidimicrobiia bacterium
TTCACATTGTTGATTTAGATGCTGCTCGACTTGGAACAGGAAGCAATCGAGAAATAATTGCAAACATTTGTAAATCGGTTTCAGCTTTTGTTCAAGTGGGGGGAGGCGTTAGGTCAGCTGCTGATGCAAAGGCGCTTTTTGAAATAGGGGTTAAGAGAGCAGTGGTTGGAACCATAGCAGTTAAAGAGCCAGACAAACTCAAAGAGATGAGTGAGCAAATTCCACTGGCAGTTTCTCTTGACGCAAAAGAGGGAGAGCTGGCAGTTGAGGGCTGGGTAAAATCTTCAGGAGTCAAATTGGTAGACCACATAAAATTTCTTTTAAGCGGCCTATCACTTGAAAATCAAGTGTCTAGAGAGCAAGCTTCCAAAGCTCTATCTGCTTTAATCGTGACTGATATCTCAACTGATGGAATGCTTTCTGGCCCAAACCTTCCACTGATGATAGAGCTTGTTGAACTTTTGAACGGCATTGACAACTCCAAAGCGGTTGCTCCAGAATTGATTGCCTCGGGCGGAGTTGCTTCTCTTGATGATTTAAAACAGTTAAAAAATATAGGGGTTTCAGGTGCTATTGTTGGCAAAGCGCTTTATGAGGGGAAAATAAGTCCTGCTGAAGCCATAAAGGAGACAAGTTAAGTGAGCGATACACATGCAAGGATTATTCCCTGTCTAGATGTAGATGCTGGCAGGGTGGTTAAGGGCGTTAACTTTGTGGAGTTGCGAGATGCTGGCGATCCAGTGGAGATGGCATCATTTTATAATGAGCAGGGGGCAGACGAACTGGTTTTCTTAGACATCACTGCCTCTTCAGATAAGCGCCGTTCAGTAGTAGAGCTTGCACATAAAACATCTGAGAAACTTTTTATCCCATTCACGATGGGCGGTGGGATTAATGACCTTGAAACGGCACGGCTCATTTTAAAAGAGGGGGCAGACAAAGTTGCTATCAACACTGCTGCTGTTGAGCGAAAAGATTTAATATCTGAAATCGCTTCAGAGTTTGGCTCTCAATGTGTGGTTGTAGCAATCGATGCAAAAGAAGTTGATACAAAAGAAATAGGGGCAGAAGGTTCTACAAAAAAATACGAAGTTGTAACCCATGGGGGAAGAACTCCATCAGGACTAGATGCAGTTGAATGGGCAAGGCAAGCACAAGATTTGGGGGCGGGCGAAATCCTTTTGACTTCTATGGATAGAGATGGCACAAAAGACGGATATGAGCTAGAGCTAACAAGTCAAGTGGCAGGAGCTTTAAGCATTCCTGTCATTGCTAGCGGGGGAGCGGGAAACCTTTCTCACCTAGTTGAAGCTGTTCAAGCTGGAGCCACGGCAGTGCTTGTGGCATCACTTTTTCACTTTGGGGAGTTTTCTGTGGCAGAGGCAAAGAAATATATGTTGGAGCAAGGCATTTCAGTTAGAGGTTAGAATTAAAATCAAAATGGGCAAAGAGACATCAATCCAAGCGACTCCAATTACTGCTGAGGCAGGTAGCCTAAGCACCGTTGTCTATAATGATGATGGATTGGTTCCAGCGATTATTCAAGAAGTTGATTCAAAGGAAGTGTTGATGATGGCTTGGATGAATGAGGCTTCCCTTAAAAAGACACTTGAGACTGGGCGCACTTGGTTTTGGAGTAGGTCGCGAGGTGAATATTGGTGCAAGGGTGAAACTTCAGGCGACCGACAGTTTGTGCGTGAAGCATATTATGATTGTGATGGTGACACGCTTTTATTTTTAGTTGTGCAAGAGGGCAAAGGGGCATGTCACACAGGCGAGCGGACGTGCTTTTTTAAGTCGTTTAATTCTTAGTGGTCATTGTCGACATGATTTTCAAATGCACTTAACTAAATTAACTAAATTAAATTTCCCAGTAATTATAAATGTCATTAAATAAATGTTGAGCGCCGCAGATTTTAAAGAACTAGCTGGCAAACATCGCATTATTCCGCTAACCAAAAGGTTGGTGGCTGACATGGCTACTCCCGTGGCAGCTTTTATGAGGGTGGTTGAAAACGATTGTGGTTTTTTATTGGAGTCGGTTGAAAGCGAGCGGTGGAGCAGGTTTTCTTTTATCGGGCGAAAACCTCTCGCTCGTTTTTTGGCATATAAAAACAAAGTCACGATTGAAAGTAGCATCGGAGCCGAAAACTTTTCAGGCATTCCCACAGACCAAGGCATGCTGGCTTTTCTAGAACAATTGTTTAACGATTTCACAGCTCCCGAGATGCCAGAGTTGGGGGTTCCATTTTTTGGTGGAGTGGCTGGTTATTTGGGATACGACATAGTTAGAGAGATTGAAGATATTCCTGACCAGACCAAAGACGATCGTGAGTTGCCAGATGCCATAATGGAGCTAATTGGTGAACTGGTTGTGTTTGACCATTTCAAGCAACAAGTTCTTTTGGTTGAAAATGTCTTAATCCCTGAAGGCGCTGGCAAAAAAGAAATCTCTGAAGTTTATGAGAATGGTGTGGCTCGTCTAGAGGAGTTGTGCCAAGCTGGAACTAGGAAATTGGATGAGCCATTATTTGAGGCCCCTGACTTGTTTGACGTTCCTATCTCTGATTTCAAAAGAAGCATTTCGGCCAAAGATTTTGAAATAGCGGTTGAGGCAGTGAAGGAACGAATTTATGAGGGCGATATCATCCAAGCTGTTTTGTCTGAGAGGTTCGATTTTCCTCTAGCAGCAGAACCACTAGATGTTTATAGAGTGCTTAGGCAAATTAACCCTAGCCCATATATGTTTTTTCTTCGTTATGAAGATTTGGTTGTGTTGGGGGCATCTCCTGAAACTTTGGTCAAGGTGCTTGACAACCGAGTGATTTCTCGTCCAATTGCTGGCACTAGAAAGAGGGGGGGCAACGAGCTAGAAGACCAAAAGCTGGCAGCAGAGCTAATTGAAGACCCCAAAGAAAAGGCCGAACACATTATGTTGGTTGACTTGGCAAGAAACGATGTTGGCAAAGTAGTGGAATATGGAAGTTTGGAAGTAGAAGATTTAATGATGCTAGAGAGATATAGCCATGTCATGCATCTAACTTCACAGGTGGCAGGTGATTTAAGGCAAGGTCTTACATCGTTGGATGTGTTGCGCGCCACATTTCCTCATGGCACAATTTCTGGCGCTCCAAAGATTCGGGCGATGGAAATTATTGACGAAATGGAACCAGTTAGGCGTGGCCCATATTCTGGAATGGTTGGCTATCTAGATTTTTCGGGCAATCTAGATTCAGCCATAGCTATCCGAACAATGGTTTGTAAGAAGCAGTTAGATGGTAAACATCATGCTTATGTTCAAGCAGGTGCTGGTATTGTTTTAGATAGTGTTCCAGAAACTGAACAACAAGAATGCGAAAATAAAGCAAAGGCGTTGATGACCGCAGTTACTAGCGCACAAAAAATGGCTAAAAAAAGAAAAGCAAAATAAATGAATTTCATAAACATTACTGGGGCGGGGGCAAAAGATTTTTTACAAGGGCAACTCAGTGCCGATATTAAAGATTTGTCGGTAGGAAAGGAAATTCCATCGTTACTTCTCACGCCAGAGGGAAAGCTGGTAGCTGCTCTAAAAGTTAGATGCGAAAAAGAAGATGCTCAGTATATTTTGGTGGTTGCCTCTAGTTTTGGAGAGCTTGTGTTGGAACGTTTGAAGAGGTTTTCAATCGGTGCTAATTGTGAAATGGAATTAAAAAACGTTACTGACAATGTGGGGCACAGTTTGGATGATGAAGGTTTTGAAAGAGGGCGCAATTCTTTGAAATATGACATTTTAGAATATGAGCGAATAAAAAGTGGGGTACCAAAAATGGGAGCAGAATTGTATGAAGGCTTGCTCCCAGCTGAAGCAGGGCAAAATTTTATTAATACCCATGTTTCGTTTGATAAGGGATGCTATGTTGGGCAGGAATTAGTGGCACGAATAGATTCCCGTGGTGGCAATACACCTCGAAAATTGGTGAGGATAAGAGGAAGAGTGGAAGGAAAATTGTCTAAAGCAAATGGAGGAAATGGGCTTCCACCAAAAAATGACAACCTTCTTTTGAGCGGCGAGGTCGTTGGCACAATTACAAGCGCCATACAAGTGCCAAGTAATAATAGTGACAGCGGCGAATATAGTGAACATGAAAAAGAGGGAGAAGAACATGGAAAAGAATTGAAATATATTGGGCTTGCCTATCTCAAGCGGGCATCAATAAACGAAAAAAATCTCACCCTTTCTTCGGGTGAGGCAGTGGAAGTTCTTGAGCTTGCTTGACCGAGCTTTATTAGCTGGCTTCTTGGAGCATATATTCTGGCATCTCATGCCCAAGTTCATCTTTTAGGCTTACCATTGAACGCTTTATAAGCCTTCTTGCAGCTTCAGCCGTAATATCAAGTTTTTGCCCAACATCTTTGAAGCTATATCTCTC
This sequence comes from Acidimicrobiia bacterium, assembly GCA_020027305.1. Taxonomy (GTDB): domain Bacteria; phylum Actinomycetota; class Acidimicrobiia; order Acidimicrobiales; family Hopanoidiivorantaceae; genus JAHRAM01. The sequence continues at coordinate 4,413 of JAHRAM010000014.1, forward strand.
TCCATCCAAAAGCCCGAATCTAAGTCTGATGGCTTCTTGTGAGCGAGAGTCAAGAGATTTTAGTAGCCCTGAAACAAAATCTTTTCTTGCCTTTTCCATCTGACGTTTTTCTGGGCTGTAGCTGGTGTCAGAAACCATGGCACTCAATTCATCTCCATCGGCATCACCAATCGGTCGGTCAAGAGATGCCGGTGTTGTGAGGCGATGAAGATATGCTTGCTCATCTTCAAGTTCGCTGGCATCACCTGAAGAGGCTCGAAGCGCTGCCCTAAGAGAAGAAGATTTATCGCCAGGAAGTTTGACTAAACTCGTTTTTTGGTCAAGAGCTCTTCCGATTGCTTGACGAATCCAAAATGTAGCATAGGTTGAAAATTTAAATCCTTTTCGCCAATCAAATTTCGTCACCGCATGTTCTAGTCCAAGATTTCCTTCTTGGATGAGATCGCCTAATTCCATTCCATTGGGGAGTGGGTATCGCCTTGCTACACTTACTACTAGGCGAAGGTTGGCACGGATAAATTGGTCTTTGGCTTTCTTGCTCTTTTTAATTGTCGCGTCAAGTTTGTGAATGAGTTCTGGCTCAATTTCTTCCAAAGATTTTTTGACAATGCTTTTGCTTATGGTGTCAGTCTTACCATTCGACCGCTTGGGGCGTGGAAAGTTAGGCCTAACTTTTTGTGCTTTTTGTATATTTTTATTTTGAGCTTGCTTGGCTTGCTCGATTTGTTTTGAATGTTTTTCAATAAGATCATCTAGTTTTTTCTGCGCGAGTATCCCGCTTTCAATTTCTTGTGAAAGTCGCCTTTCGGTTGCCACATCGAGCAGGTCTTCATACCCAATCTCGCTTAAATATTGTCCAAGTGTATCGCTCATTTTTATTCTGTTATTCTCGTTTTCTTTACTGTTGATTCTCTAGCGCTTTGTTGTTGCTCTATACTTTTTATAACCCGCTGATGCCCGTTTTTATTCCCGAGAAACCCAGTTAGATTTGACTCTATAATTTATTTGTGTTGTCGTTCTTATTTTTTCTAAATTTTTTCCCCTGCTTTTCAAAAAATTGCTTAAAAAGCAAGGAAAACTATTATATATGATAAATGGCTAAATTGCAAGGTAAAATTGGAATTCTTGGCGGGACTTTTGATCCTGTCCATAATGGGCATATTGCGATTGCAAAGGCAGCAATGAAAGAGGCAGCCCTCGACAAAGTTATTTTAATGGTGGCAAATGTTCCCTGGCAGAAAATAGGGCAGAAAATAGATAGTAAAACACATAAAATCTCATCTGCTAAGGATCGTTTAGAGATGGTGGAGGCAGCAGTTTTTAGTGAGGATGGGCTTGAAGCTGGAGATAACGAGATTAGGAGAGGGGGCGACACTTATGCTGTTGACACTCTAAAAGAATTGGAAGGCGAGCTGTATTTCATTTTGGGTTCAGATGTGATGGCAGAAATTGATACTTGGGTAAATCCAGAAGAGGTAAAAAGGCTAGCGAAATTTATTGTGGTAGAAAGGCCAGATTTTCCTTGTGACAGCAAAGATGGGAGTGGTGGAGTCGGCGACGAAGTAAATGGTGAAAACAATGCTGGCGGCAAGGTAGATGATTCGGTTAGGGCTATCAAAGTAAAAGGGCCTTATCTTGATATTTCATCAAGTGATATTCGCAGTCGAATAAAATCTGACAAAGAAGTGAGCAACCTTTTGCCCGAACCAGTATTAAAACTCATTTCCGATAAAAACCTTTATCGCTGAAAAAGAAAAAGATGCGACAAAAGATTTGTGCGAAAAATGAATACATAATTAATTGGGTCAACAATTATTAATGTCAAAGTGACCGTGATAAAAAGATATGCTTAAAAACATATATGCTTGAAAGAGAAAAACAAATGTCAAAGCTAGCAGGGGCAGCAGCCTCTGACAGGCTTGGTGAAGATATTAAAATTATTGAGGTGGAATCTGTCATTGGAATTTGTGACTACTTTGTAATTGTTTCTGGCAGAAATCCACGACAGGTAAAAGCCATTAGCCAAGCAGTTGAAGCAGAGCTTAAAACTGAGATGGGTGAAGCACCTCGCTATATTGAGGGCATGCCAGAAGACTGGCTACTGATGGATTATGGCGATATTGTGATTCACGTTTTCACCAAAGAAGCTCGTGAGTATTACAACCTCGAACGTCTATTTGACGACTGCCCCAAAATCCCCGCTTGATTTTATTGTTGCCACTCAATATGTCCGTTGATGTTGTGTTTTTCGTAAGTCTTTAAAATGTCAGCACAAAAGGCACGGATTTTTTCATCGTCTTCCTCTTGAGCTAGTTCGTAAAGACGGATAAACATCTTTTTGCCTGCTTCAGTTTGTTTGAGGTTTTTCTTCTGGAAATTGTGGGTAGCACAAAGAGTCTGTCCATTTTCTATGGTTGCTTTTCCACCTAAGTCTTTTGGCTTGATGTGGTCTACATGGATTTCCATGCCCTCCTTTTTACCTTGACCACAAATCACACATTTATATTTATCACGTTCTAAAATTTGTTTCTTTTGTTTGCTAGAGAAATCTTCTAAATCTTTCTGCTCTTCCATTTCTGGGTCATAGCGATAGACGCCTTTCTTAACTTTGATTAAGAAGCCATCTTGGTGTAATTTCCGTATGCCTCTATCAGGGTCACGAAATACTTCTCCGGTTCGTTTTTGCCATTCAACTGTTGCCCAATCGACTATTTCTGGGTGTGCTATATCCCTATTAGGATTTTTTTCAAAATATTCTTTTAGCAAGTCCGTTTGTGTCTCGCGTTCCTTTCCAAGCTTTGGCATTTTCTCTCAAAGTAAATCGGGTTGGTCGATGTTTGCTTCACGGCGCAACCTATCAATTGCAATATCGCAATAGTTTTTGTCTATATCTACTCCAATGCCCTTGCGATTATTTTGACAGGCGGCGATAAGCGTGGAACCACTGCCTAGGAATGGGTCTAGCACCGTATCGCCTATAAAACTAAACAATTTTATGCACCGCTTAGGCAGTTCAACTGGAAAGG
>JAHRAM010000050.1 GCA_020027305.1 Acidimicrobiia bacterium
TTTCAGCCATACTATTATTTTTATCTATTTTGCGATTTTTTTTGTTATCTTTTTATTATTTTGGCGAGAGGGGAGAAGTTGCTAAATGTATAAAAGAAAATAAGAAGGAAAGAACCTAAAAAACGAATGTAGGTGCAACGCAAGAAAAAACGTAATGCAAAAGTAAAAAGTTTAATATGGCATAAAAACATAACTACAAAACATAACTGCGAAAAGACGAAACATTTGTCGTCTAAACTAAAATTAGATATAGAACACAAACACACTCACACCTCACGCACAAACACACACCCCGCACACTCACACCTCACGCACCTATTATATAATGTCATCTTGCCCACCACCCAGAGATTATTAACAGAAAGTTTGGTGCTTTCAGTGTGGCAACGAATATTTTCCTGATGTGGTTGAGTGTGTGGAATGTGGCGTTCCAACCACAACCCAAAAGCCACCCGATGTAACCATTCTTGGTGAGGAGGGCGAAGAAAATCTAGCCTATGATTTTCATGAATGGACGGGGCAATCTCGTGGGCAACTTGAAGCTCTGCTGGTCGGCGAGCAAATCATTCATGTTTGGCAAGGCGCCACATTGATGGTGCCAGTGGCAACAGAAGAAAGGGTTGATGTTCTTATAAATGAAGTTGATTTAGCATCGCGCCCTCGCCTGGATGTCGCCGAAGAAAAAGTAGAATATAGCCTCGCCGATTTCACCGATGCCCAAGTCAGCCTGCTGATAGACGCACTTGAATCCAACGAATCTGAGCCGTTGCCATTTGAAATCGGAGAGTTGGGCGATTTAATGATTCATGCAAAAGATGAAGAGCGCGTAGAGGCAATTTTTGACAGGCTTTCTAGTGGTGGAAGTGTTTCGGGCGGAACCGAAACTCAAAATGTTGCCACCCAAGATAGCACGGATAGCACGGGTGTGCCCGCTGGCGATTATGTCTTTGGCGACATTACTGATGCAGACATCCCATATATATTGTCAGAGCTTTTTCGGCTCTGTGGCAAGATTGAAGCTGATGCCATTCTTACATCCACTGATTTGACCGAAGGGAAAAACGCTCTCCAAATCATTCCATCCCTTGATTTGCCGTTTGGCTTCACCGGCCCAGACTGGCAAAGAATTGTAGATTACGCTGGTGAGATGTTGCAAGAGTTCGGCGAATTCATTGAAGCGAGCGAACAAACTGAATCTCCTGAGTTTTCACCCACGTTAAAAGCAATGGCAGCCAAGCTGAGAGAGGCGCTCCCAATACTTCAGTGAGGGTTTTTCTAGCGATATTTAAATGCAGGGCTATTCCAAGATAGAGATTTTCCATTCTCGCCCAGTGGTTCCAACCCGCCGCATTTCTTTGGGGGAACAAATCATCGACCCACAAGTTTTGGTGGAAGATTATTCGGCGGAAGGAAATGTTGCTTCCCGACCTGTAACCCCACAACTAACAATGACTGGTTTGTTGCTGGCTTGTGTGGTTGGAAAATATGCATCTAACATCCATCCCGACCTCTGGGAAGATTTAGAAATGCTGATTGACAATATTGAGCGCAATCAAAAAATCCTTCAGCCCTTTATGCGTTTTCGTCTTCAAACCGATAAAGTGGGGCTTGCCAAAACTACTCATACGTTGACAAAGTTTTCAGATGGGGGTGTGGAAGACAACAAATTTAAGTTATCCAATTTTTCTGGCAGTGCTGGCAACAATACTGAAAGACCAGTAACTAAAGGAACCTCACTTCAACAGGTGCTGGGGGCTCTTTATGCCACAAGAAAATATGTGGTGAGCGAAATGAAAAATGGAAACAGGGGAGCAGTAGATGGATGCATTTCTGCTATTCGAACTGCCCTTTCATGGTGGGGAACAAGCAACCAAGCCCTAATTGATTATCTGCTTTATAGCACCAGCCACCTGATAGAAGAAGGGGAGGCTACTATTATTTCTTCAACGTCATGGGCTTTAGACATTTTAGGAATTGACCTGCCAACAGATGATGAGCTAACTGGCTCAGAAATCCAACGTCATTTTAGAAAGAAGCTCTGGAGCATTCATCCAGATAGGGGAGGCGACCCCGCTCAAGCATCACGGCTTATTCCTGAGTTGGCAGAGGCTAGACGGGTTTTGTTAGCCACAAAATAAAGTGAGTAGCATGAACAATATAATCGTCAATGGCAAAACATCCCCACTTCATGGGGAGGTGGAAATCAGTGGTGCCAAGAATTCCATCCTAAAACTTATGGTTGCCACAACTTTGGCAGCTGGCAAATACACTTTCAGCAACGTTCCACGAATTGGCGATGTAGAAACAATGGCAGAACTGCTTCGCTCAATGGGAAGCACGATTGAATGGGGCACTGGTAGCGATGAGCAAGATAGCGATTCTTTAACCATTCACACACCTGAAAATCTCAACCCAGTTGCACCTTATGAACTGGTGGAAAAAATGCGGGCATCGGTTTTGGTGCTTGCTCCGCTTCTTGTTCGCTTTAATGAAGCAGAGGTTGCTTTGCCTGGTGGTGATAATCTTGGGCCTCGCCCAATTGATATGTTGCTTGATGTGCTAGAAAACTTAGGTGCTGAAACCCAAGTTGAGCATGGCTATATAAAAGCAAAAAGCCAAAACCTTATCGGCGCAGATTTAGCCCTTTCAATTCCAAGCGTGGGGGCAACTGAAACAGCAATGATGGCTGCCCTTGGCGCAAAGGGAATCACCACAATTGAAAATGCTGCCCGTGAGCCAGAAGTTGTTGACTTGGCAAACTTCCTAAACAAGATGGCTGGCTTGGGAGGTAAAAAAGTTGATAGAGCAGAAGCGAACAAAGAAAATGAAAATGCTTTAAGCAAAGTTATTGAAGGGGCTGGCACTTCTACAATCACTATTAACCCTGAAATCGTCACCAGCCAAGAAAAAGGCAATAGCCAATTTAGAATAAATGGGGCTTTACAACCTGCCGACCACACTGTTATTCCCGACCGAATTGAGGCAGCCACTTTTCTTTCTGCTCTTGGCGTGACGGGGGGAGAAATTTTTCTAAAAGGCGCAAATGTTGATGATATGACGGTGCTTCTGGCAAAGTTTCGGGAAACGGGGATGACGATTGAGCCTGAGGTAGAAGTAGGCTCAACTCAAAATATAGGCATTTGGGCATCTCACCCTAAAGGTAAAAAGCTCAAACCCGTTGATGTTCAGTCGCTTCCATATCCAGGTCTTCCCACCGATGCCATTCCGCCACTGGTGGCAATGTTGTCTATGGCTGATGGCGTGAGCGTGGTGACAGAAAATCTATTTGATAGTCGATTTGGATACACCGATGAGTTGATAAGGATGGGTGCCTATATTAGAACTGAAGGGCATCACGCCATTATTCGAGGCGTGGAAAAATTGTCTGGCTCGCCAGTGAAGGCACTTGATATAAGGGCGGGGGCAGCGCTGATATGTGCTGGGCTGGGAGCTGTGGGGCAAACCCAAATCAGCGACACACATCACATCAACAGAGGATATGACAATCTGGTTGGAAAACTCCAGAGCTTGGGGGCAGAAATTGATGTGGTTGAAGTTGATGTGCTAGAAAACAACACCTTTGAAACTGGCAGTGCTGAAAATAAAAAAATTGAAATTTAAGCGATTGAAATTGGAGTAGCCTAAATATAAATTAGACCATTACAAACATAAGTAAAAACATAAGTTTGAGGGCTATAGATACAAAGCTATAAAACGGATAGAAATCATATACCTCATAAATAAAACATAAATAAAACAGTGGACGAGATATAGAACAAAAAACAAAAATAACAATAAGAGAAACCAAAAAATAAGTAAATTCAAAAAAGTTAATAAATTAAGTGAAAGGACAATAGATTATGTCAAAATCAGATACCAAATATGATTTGGAATTTTACTGGGATCTCATTTGCCCGTTTGCTTGGATGACGTCTCGTTGGATTCACCAAGTAAAAGATGAATACAAAAAAACCGACCGCCAACTAAATGTAGATTGGAAATTTATTTGCCTTAGAGAAATTAATCGCGACAAAGATTATGAGAAGTTTCCGCCTGGATATGTAGAAGCTCATACTGGTGGGCAAAAAATGCTCCGTGTGGCAGCAGCAGCTCGAAAAGCCCACGGCAGAGAAGTGATGGAGCCACTTTATACAGCATTTGGTGAAGCCATCTGGGATGTGGAACCTCCAGAAGGAGTTGACGGTAGCCTTAATCAATTGGCTGAGCGGATGAAAACTTATGGTAGCAAAGATCGAATTGAAACTGCTTTAGAAAAAGCAGGGTTGCCACTGGAGTTAGCCGAAGCTGCCAACGATGACCAATATGATGCTGAGTTGGCTGCTGAATCTGAAGAGGCACTTTCACGAACTGGAAAAGATGTTGGCACACCAATCATCACATTCAACCCGCCCGATGGGCTTTCACTTTTTGGGCCAGTTATTTCTGCTCTGCCAAAAACTGGTGAAGAGGCAGTGAAATATTTTGAAGCAGTCCAGCTTCTCACCGAGTGGCAAGGGTTTGCCGAACTCAAGCGAAGTCTTAGAGATAGGCTACAACTCAAAGTGCTAGGGTTTTAAGTGTTTTGAAAAAATAATGTTAGATACCAAGCAAAAAGCTAACAGGATAAATAAAAAACAGGATTACCAAGGAAAAATTTATTTAGACCATGCTGCTACCACATCGCCTTTCCCCGAGGCAGTGGATGCTATGGTTTCTTATCTAGAATCGCCTGCTGGAAATCCGACTGGCGCACATTTAACCGCGCAAAAATCTAGGCGAGCATTAGATGACGCCCGCCAAAAGCTGGCAGATATTTTTGGAGGCTTTCACCCTCACAATGAAAGCAGAGGCGATGCTAACAATAGAAGCGATGACACAATCAAAAATATTGTTGACAGAAATACAATAGATGGAAACATCTTAAGTGGCGATGTAATATTTTGTAGCGGTGGAACAGAATCTGACAACCTAGCAATTTTTGGAACTGTTGGGGGCTTATCAGCCCAAATATTTTGTTCAGCCATAGAGCATCCTGCTGTGATGCGTCCAACAAAAAAGCTGGGTGGCGAATTGTTGCCAGTCGATGAAAATGGTGTGCTAGATCTTACTGCTCTAGAAGAAAAGCTGAGCGAAGAAACTCGATTTGTGTCGGTGATGGCAGTGAACAATGAAACAGGGGTTATTCAACCATTGCCAAAAATTGCAAGGCTAGTTAGAAAACATGCACCCAATGCTGTGTTACACACCGATGCTGCCCAAGCGGTTTTGTGGCTAGACTTGGCAAAGCATGCCATAGCATTTGACCTTATAAGTTTGAGCGCTCATAAGTTTGGGGGAGTTTCTGGAACTGGTGCATTGCTTGTTAGAAATGGTATTAAAGTTACGCCTCAAGTATTCGGTGGAAAACAAGAAAGAGATAGAAGAAGCGGAACTCCTAATGTGGCAGGTGCTATTGCTATGGCAAAAGCAGCCGAAATCGCAACCGAGCAACGAGAAAAAACCATTGAGCGGGTTGGGAGACTTAGAGATAAATTTGTATCAGGTCTTGTGGAAAAAATTTCTGACATATATATAACAGCTGAAGAGGCAAGTAAAGTCGCAGGCGCTGCCCATATATGCATTGAAGGAATTGTTGGCGAAGAATTGTTATTTCTTTTGACAACTCAATATGGAATTGAGGCATCTGCTGGGTCATCATGTGCAAGTGGGGCTGGTGAGGATTCAAGTGTTTTGTCAGCGATGGGGTTTTCAGCCAAAAAAATAACTGGCGCTATCAGGTTCTTTTTGGGCTACACTACAACCGAGCAAGAGATTGAAATGGCAATTGAAAAAATCCCCCTAGCGGTTGCTGAACTTAGAAGTAATAAATAAGAAATAATAATAAATATAAATAGTTGTCAAATAGTCAGACTGCTAGAAAAGTGCTAACAACAATCCTTAGGAACGCGCCATTTTTTAAAGATGTCGAACTCAAGACTGTTAGAAGTGCCGATAACAATCTTTAAGAACAGTAGTAAATACAATGATAGGAATTAAGTTATCTCACAATAAATTGGGGAATAAAATTAAGTAATAAAATTAAAGAATAAATTATAGATAGCAGACAAATTGCAGCAGAGAAAAACTAACTTACAACAGAGAAGCAACTTATCGTAGAGAAAAATTAACTTACACTAGAAAAAAAATTAAACCAAATAGATGCCGCAACAAGCAGCAGTATTTTTTCAGCAAGCTCCATTTAACCTCTAAATAAGTTTAGCTAGTCCCTGCTCTTAATTTTTTAATTAGCGTGAAGTAACGACACGCAAAGTGGC
>JAHRAM010000070.1 GCA_020027305.1 Acidimicrobiia bacterium
CGATTTGTTTCACTGGTTTTTCTACGGCGCTTACACCAGAAAACATTGCTTCAATTTCTGCTCGGCTTTCAGGTCGACGAGCTACAACAACAATCTCATTTAAATTTGCCCAGTTGGCAGAGAGCAATCCGCCGAGCAGGGCTTTTGCCATATTCCCTCCGCCGATGAATTGGAGGCTTGCCATTTTCTCTTAGCTATTTTTTTCTAGGCTAATGGGCAAATAATTGAGAGGGTCTTTTGGATTGCCATCAACCACAACTTCAAAGTGCAAGTGTGGCGCACTGCTATTTCCTGTGTTGCCAATTGACCCAACAATTTGCCCTTGTTCTATCTTTTCGCCAACACCAACAGGGTATGAGCTCAGATGGGCATATCTGGTTAAGATGCCACTGCCATGGTCTATTTCTACAAAGTTTCCATATCCATCTGAAAAGCTAGCTCGTGTAACTACGCCTTTTTGTGCTGCTAAAACAAATGCTCCCCACTTGAGCCCGAAGTCAAGCCCGTGGTGGAAGTCGCCGTTTCGTGGGCCATAAAGAGATGTGATACGTCCACCATCCACTGGCACAATCAGATTCCAAAGTGGACGCTTAGTAGTGGCATAAAATCCACCAACAGCTTTTTCCATATCTAAAGATATGCTTTTTGTTGTGGTGGCATTGGTAGTCGCCCCTCCACTTTCATGTGAAAAATATGCAAATGCTTCTTCGCTAGGAGTAGCAGCAGAAATAGTGAAAAGGCTTCCCACTAAAATGGTAAGCAAGATGGCAACTGGTAGCTTCTTCATTTTTCTCTAATTTTAGCTTTCTCCTCTAATTGTTGCCCTTTCTCACCTAAAGGCACCTCTTTTATTTTATCAATTACACCACAAAATCGCCTGTATCCTGCTTTACCCCTTAAACTTTTCGCCAAAACCAAGTTGCATGGCAGGTTTGAAGTGCTGTTCGGTGTATTCATATATAGTGCCAATCACTCTGTCAAGTTCTTCAGCATTTATTTGGTTAATGGGAAGTCTCCCAACCAGATAAATCGCCCGTTCTGGCCCTATGGCAAAGCTCACCCCATAGGCTGAAAAATTTTTCCCCATCAAATAGGTATAGAGTTTTTGCTCATTTTGGATTGGGGCAGGCATGAAATAGCTTTCATATTGGAACGTGCGTTGCCCCAACTCAAGCCACAGGCTAAAAAACTGCTTACTCTCACCAGTTAAGCGGATATACCACCCTTGCTCATAGGAATGGTTGCCACTATATTTATGACGGGTAGGATCGCCCCGCTCAACAGATTCTGCTGGTGAATCTGATTCCACCAAATCGTTTGCCCAGTCAGTTATGACTTTTTCAAGGGCAGCTAGTTCTTTTTCTGTGGCTGGATTTTGAGTAGACATTTGAAGCTTGGCTTTTTTGGTTTCAATCTTTGTAGCATTCCTAGCATTATTAGCATTCCTAGCATTCCACAAAATTAAGGCTCATGGATTCTTCATAGAGCATCTCTAGTTTTTGCGCTACATTTGCCCACGAATATTGCTCTGCTTTTCTGGCAGCTGAAATTCCTATTCCAATTGAGTCGCCTTCAAGGATAGAAATAACCCCGCTGGTAAAATCAGCAACAAATTTATTAGGGTGGTTGTTTTGGGCAGAAGATTCTTCTAGTTGGTCTGAGCGAGTTGCTCGGTCGACTAAAATTCCTGTTCGGTAGTTTTCTATTAGGTTTGCTAACCCACCAACATTAGATGCTACAACTGGAATTCCACAAGCAGCAGCTTCAAGTGCCACCAACCCAAACGATTCATTTAGTGATGGCATCAAGACAACATCGGCGGCCCTGTAATAAGTGGAGAGCAAATAGTGGGGCTGGGGTTCTATGAAATGAACTTGGCGCTTAAGCCCGAATTGGCTCACCAGCTTTTTTCCTTCTTTGAGGGCGGCTTCACCTTCTGGACCACTTGGCCCACCAACCACTAGTAGCTCAGCATTTTTATATTTGGGAATTTCAACAAGGTTTGCCAACGTTTTAATGGCTACCGAAAGTTGTTTTAGCGGTTGGATTCTCCCAGCAAACATCAAAACAGGGATATCGTGTTTTAGAAAAAGCCCCTTTCTGGCTTCGGTTTTTGCGCCTTTTTCGCCCTTTACATTTTTGATGCCTTCTTCATCCTTCCCATCTTTTTCGCCAGATGAAAAATCGGGCAAAAAGTTAGGTGAAAAATAGGCAGAATTCACGCCTGCTTCTATAATGTGGACTCGCTCTGGTTCTGCCCCATAATGATTGATTAAATCATCTGCTTCAGCCTCTGACACCACGGCGATGGCATCTGAGCATCGAGTAATTTCTTTTTCGTGATGGATTCGTTCAGCCACAATGGGTTCGCCGACTTGTTGCTTTGCTACCCCAAGTGTATGGAATGTCGTCACGAGCGGAAGATGGAATTCGTGCTTTAGCTTATGAGCTACCACACCTGAGAGCCAATAGTTAGCATGCAAAATGTCAGTGCCAAAATTGTCTGTATCTTCAAGCCGTGCTGCCATCTCGTCAGCGAACTCATCAGTCACATTTCCTAGCTCTGCCAAGGTTAGGTCGTAATCACCTGCCTCTAAGTGCACCACTTTTACGCCAGGCTCAATGTATTCAAAGTTGGGCTGAGTTGGGCTAGTTTTTCTCACATATATTGTGCAGTCATGTCCACGATGTGCCAGTGCAAACGCAACTTGTTGAACATATACATTTAACCCACCGCTGTCTTGGGTGCCAGGTTGGGAAAATGGCGATGTGTGGAGCGAAACCAGACCTACCCTAAGTTTTCGTTCTGTCATATTATTTTTTGCTGATTGCCTTAAATCGTCTACCTATGATTGTCCGCCAGAAACAGGAGGCAACAGTGCCACCTCATCGTCAGCACCTATAGATGTTTTCATATCAGCAGGTTCTCCATTCAACCAAATTTTACAGAGTTGTGCCTGTTCTAGGAACTCAGCACCCAATTCTTTGCCCGCGACATCTAGCAATTCGCCAACCGTGTTAGCATCTAACTCAAGGCTGCCACGATTTTTAGCAGCTTCTTTGATGGAGGCAAATAGTCTAAGCGTCGCCATTCTTAAAATTCTAGGTAATCTAAACAAGATATGGTTAGTTTCTTTTTTCTTAGGCACGGGCCAAGTGAGTGGAACCTTGTTAAACGATGGCAGGGGCAGAAAAACCCTGCTCTTTCAGAAAGTGGCAAAGAGCTTGCTCGGGAATGGGCAGAGGCATCAGTTGCTAATGGATTTGGCAAAAAATTCAATTCAGAAAATTATGTGCCTAGTAAGGCTATAGAAATTTGGAGCTCGGATTTAGACCGAGCAGTTGACACTGCAAAAATCATTGCCGACACTTGGGCTGAGAGAGATCTCTGGAATGAAAAAAATGGCCGCAATAAAA
>JAHRAM010000074.1 GCA_020027305.1 Acidimicrobiia bacterium
GATAAAAATAATAGTATGGCTGAAAATCCAGACCGCAATCTAGCAATGGAGTTGGTGCGAGTAACCGAAGCTGCTGCTATGGCATCAGCTCGGCTGATGGGGCGAGGCGACAAAATAGCTGCCGACCAAGCTGCTGTAGATGCCATGCGAACTGTGCTTGACACAGTTTCAATGGATGGCGTTGTGATTATCGGCGAGGGGGAAAAAGATGAAGCTCCGATGCTCTACAACGGCGAACGAGTTGGCAATGGGGCTGAACCAAAATGCGATGTGGCAGTTGACCCCATTGATGGCACAACGTTGGTTTCGCTAGGGCGTGGAAATGCGCTGGCAGTTATTGCCGTAACTGAAAAAGGGTGCATGTTTGACCCCGGCCCATGCGTCTATATGAACAAAATCGCTGTGGGGCCGAGCTGTGCTGGAGCTATCGACATCACCCTGTCTGTGAGTGAAAACCTTCACCGAATCGCTGAAGTGAAACAAACCAACGTCACAAACCTAACCGCTGTGATTTTAGATAGAGACCGCCACGAAGAAATCATTTCAGAGGTGAGGGGGCTGGGGGCAAGAATACGTCTCATTCCTGACGGCGACATTGCAGGTGCGATTTCTACGGCGTGGCCCGAATCAGGTGCTGATGTTTTGCTAGGAATTGGTGGCACCCCAGAAGGCGTAATCACAGCCGCTGCCCTATCGTGTATGGAAGGTGAAATCCAAGGGCAACTTTGGCCCAGAGATAATGAAGAGCGAAAAGCTGCCGAAAAAGCTGGCTACAACCTTAACCAAGTTCTCAAGCAAAGCGACTTAATAACCAGCCCCAATTGTTTCTTTGCTGCCACTGGCGTGACAGATGGAGACTTACTAAAAGGCGTTCAATATGACCCTGCTGGCACCACCACCCAGTCTCTAGTTATGCGTTCAAAATCTGGCACCGTTCGGCTTATCAACGCCACTCACCGCCTAGAAAAACTCTCACAATTCTCAGTGATTGATTATTAAGTGGAGGTGAGCGGATTTGAACCGCCGACCCCTTCGTTGCGAACGAAGTGCTCTGCCAAGCTGAGCTACACCCCCCTTCTCTTAACCTTTTTGTATTTCAATTAATTTATCAATTTTCGCTGTTTTTGATTTAGCGATTTTGACGATTTGAACTACTTTTCTGATTGTCCGCCAGTCTTTTCAATAAGTGATATGTCTGTAATGGTCATGTTCTTATCCACCGACTTACACATATCATAAATAGTGAGAGCTGCTACTGAACAGGCGGTGAGCGCTTCCATCTCTACCCCAGTTTGTGCAACAGTCTTTGCCGTAGCGATTATTTTTATGGCACTCTCTTTCCTGTCTTCCACCCGTTCAGAACTTTTTTCTCCTCCAGCTTGGATATTGTCTTTGCCCGCTGGACTTTCCAATTCAAAATCGACACTGATGGAAGTTAGGGGCAACGGATGGCACAGCGGAATTAACTCTGCTGTTTTTTTAGCTGCCTGAATTCCAGCCACTCTTGAAACCGCCAGCACATCTCCTTTTGATAGTTCACCGCCCTTTGACGACTCATCGCTTTTCCCCGATATTTTGCCAGATATTTTTTCTAACACTTCCTTTGAGACAAACACCTTGCCTTCAGCAACTGCCTTTCGCTCAGTATGGTCTTTGTGCCCTACATCTACCATCTTGGCATTGCCCTGTTCGTCTAAGTGAGAAAAATTTTTATTCATTTTTTAATAACCTATTTTTTGCTAGCCGCCAATTTGAGACATTGATCTTGACGGCCTAATAAAATGAGGTTGGTCGATGCTATGCCCCGCCCATTTTTTGTGAACTGCTTTGGCAATCGTATCAGCCATTTGGTTGCGTCTTTTTTCTATTGGATCTTGGCTTCGGATTATTGAACGTAGGTCATATTCATCGGTTGAGAACAAGCAATTTCTAAACTGCCCATCGGCAGTTAGGCGAACCCTGTCACACAAATGGCAAAATGATTTTGTGACAGAAGCAATCACGCCGAAAACTTCCCCGCCTGATGTGTGCTTGTCTTGTGTGTGCTTGTCATTGCCCCCCATAAAACCAGAATTCTTATTGCGGTTATCAGAATCCATGAAGCGATATTTTAAAGCTGGTTCGCTACTATTTTCAATATTATTCTCACCACTATTTTCGCTATTGCTCTCCACAGGTTCAAAATTGTAGGCAGAAGAAACTACATTGAGAATTTCAGCCAGCCCAACCACCCGCTCTCTGCTCCAAGCCTCATCAGCATCAAGTGGCATATATTCAATGAAGCGAATGGTAACATCGCTGCTCCGCCCAAACTCTATGAAGTCCAAAATCTCATCGTCATTTTTTCCAGCCATAACCACCATATTTATTTTTATTGGGGCTGAAGTTGTTTCACTTGCCAGATTTCCAAACCCAGCATCCTTAGCTGCCTGAATTCCCTTCAACACCCTATCTAGCTCATCTCGCCTCGTAAGCTCTTCAAACCTTTTGGCGTTGAGCGAATCCAATGAAATGTTTAATCGGTTCAACCCAGCTTCGGCTAGCTCCCCTGCTAATTTTGGCAGGCTAACCCCATTTGTAGTCATTGCCAAATCCACATCTAATGTTGCCAGCATCTCCACCAGCTTTGGCAGTTGCGCCCTAAGTGTGGGCTCCCCACCCGTTAGCCTGATTGACTTAATGCCAAAGCGTTTCACACAAAGTTCTGCCACTTCAAAAATCTCTTCAAATGTGAGCAACTCGGCTTTTGGCAACCACTCCAACCCGTCACTTGGCATGCAATATTGGCAGCGAAAATTGCAACGGTCAGTCACAGATATTCTAAGGTCGGTGTGAACCCGATTAAATGTGTCGACGAAAACTTGGTTTTTCATTTCGCCCATTTCTATATGCCTTTCATATACCTTGCTTATTTTAAATGTTGTTCTATCTGTCTTTATATTTACTCTTTGTATTTACCTCTTGGCACCCATCGCTAAATTTTTTATTAAACATTATGAGTTGCAAATTGTGCATCTGCTTGCCCTAAGATTTTGCTTTAGTTAAATTCTATTTTGAAATCTAAAATTAAAAGTATGAAAATATTAATTGCTGGTTCAACAGGGCTAATCGGCAATGCCCTCTATGAAAGCCTGAGTGAAAAATCACACAAAGTGGTTCGCCTACTTAGAACCAGCAGCAACTTTTCTGATGAAGGGCTAGACCCAGCACCAACTTATCTAACTTGGAATCCGCCAGAAAAAAGCATTGACTTGATGAACGAAGAATTTGATGTCGTCATCAATCTTTGCGGTGAGCCAGTAGCAGCCAAGCGATGGAATGAGGAACAAAAGCGGTTGCTCTATCAATCACGCATCGTCAGCACTCGCCTGCTGACTGGTGCGATTGCAAAAATGAAAACTCCACCAAAGATTTTTATAAATGCCTCAGCTGTCGGTGTTTATGGGGAACGAGGCGATGTGCTATTAACAGAAGCAGCAGCAGGCACACACACAATGGGCGATATGCATGTTTTTGGCGACAAGGGCATTCCAACCACTTCTGCCGGATTGTTTATGCGCGAGCTGTGTGAGGATTGGGAAAATGTGGCAAAGCTGACAACTAAAACCGCAGAGGCAACATTCGTTCTTAGAATCGGATTAGTGCTTGACCAAAATGCCCGCATCATGAAACTTCTAAAACCGCTTTTTAATTTTGGTCTGGGAGGCTGGCTTGGAAAATCACAAAGTTGGATGGGCTGGATTTCCTTAGATGATGTTATTGGCGCCATTGAGTTCATTTTGGAAAACAGCAAGGATATTCTTAATCAAAATTTGGTGACAGACAATTCAGTAATCGGCAATTCAGTGATAGGTAATGCGGCCGACAGCGAAGACAATAAAGAATATGAAAATAGTTCCAAAGAAAAACAAGCAGACCCCAAAAAATATCGTGCCATAAACCTTACTGCTCCTAACCCAGCCCAAGCAAAAGAATTCGCCAAAGCAATGGGTAAGGCTATGAAGCGGCCAGCCCTTTTGAAAGTTCCAAAACTTGGGCCACAAACATTGCTCGGCAAAGAACTTGTAACTGCCCTTTTACAAAGTCAACGGGTCGTTCCAAAAGAACTCATAGATGCTGGATATGAGTTCAAACACCCAGATATTGGCTCAGCTTTTAGAGATATCTTGAGAAAAAAATAAGCGCCTTACAAAATCATACTTTTTAAAAGCAACAAACGACACAGCTAGTTTCAAGCATTAAGCAAAAATGAAATTTTAAATTTCTTAAACGAATTAGTCTAGTTAAATCTATTAGCAGCTTCAACAGCTAGGCGGTCAGCCTCTTCATTTCCGGGTTCAGCAGCATGACCCTTCACCCATTCCAGTTGAACAACCTTAAATTGAATATCGGTATCAAGCCACCATCTTGAGCCTTCCCTGTCTGACAGCAAAGAAAGTATCTCTTCCCACAAATCTTGATTTTTAACAGGCTCTTTGCTGGAGTTTTTCCACCCATTTTTTACCCATTTTTTCCACCAACCCTGATTGATGCAATCGACAACATACTTTGAATCTGACTTAATTTCTAGCTCGCCCTCAAGAGATTTAAGCGCTTCAATAACTGCCATTATCTCCATGCGATTGTTTGTAGTGTCAGCTTCTCCCCCACTTCCACGCAAATTTTCGCCTGGCACATACCAACCCCACCCTCCTGGGCCAGGGTTTCTAATGCACGCACCATCTGTATATACGATTCTTTTAATCATTTCTTCCCCCATTTTTTGAATTTGTCTTTTGAAAAATTATTTTTTGTAGAGTTCTTTTTTATAAAGTTCTTTTTTGAAAGCCAAACTTTCTTACACAGATTGTCTTGGATGTATATCAATTTTACAAATAAAAATTGATATTTTTCAATTTATTAAAAAGATTTCATGTCAGGCAAAACGCCTCAACCCTTTTTTGTATTTGTGCTTGTATTCGTGGCAGGCATTTCCAACTGCATAAGCTCATTTTGAACTCTTTCAATTCGCTCATTTGCCACTTCGACATATTCTTTTTCTTTTTCATACCCAACATAATACCTGCCTGCTCTCAATGCAGCCTCTGCTGTGGTTCCACTTCCAATGAAGGGGTCTAAAATAATATCACCCACGAATGAGTAAAGCTCAATGAGCCTAAGCGGAAGCTCAACTGGAAATGGTGCAGGATGCTTAGCCTTTTTGGCACTGGTAGCTGAAAACCTCCAAAGGCTTTTTGTGTTTTCTAAAAAGCTATCTCGACTTATTGAGTTTTCACCTTTAGCTTTTCTCTGATACTGTCCTTTTGAAAAAATCAAAATGTATTCGTGCACATCTCGAAGCACAGGATTACTCGCAGACTTCCAACTGCCCCATGCACACGATGAGCCTGCACTGGCTCCCTTATCCCAAATAATTTCGCCGCGCATCAAAAAACCTTGTGCAAGTGCGATTTCAATAAGCGCAGCATGGAGGGGAATATAGGGCGACCTACCGATATTTGCAATGTTTATACAAGCACGCCCGCCCTCATCCAAAACTCTATGAGTTTCAGCCAGCACTGCAGATAGAAGGTCTTTGTATTCTGCCAAAGATAAATCTTCGTCATAATCTTTTCCAACATTATAGGGTGGCGATGTAATCATTAGATGAACCGAAGAATCTGGAAGGTGAGACATATCTCTACTGTCACGACAATGAATGATATCTAGCTGCTCAGGCGGATTTTCTTTGCTTTCTTCTATGGGCGCCTCTTTAGTTTTTTTGTTGCCCCCCTTCTTGCTACCATTATTATTTTTGCTGACTGAATCAACGTTGGAATCTTTGTATATGTTTCGCCCATAAAAGTCACTTGAATCGTGCCCTTGCCTCGTGACCGTTCCAAATGTTGCCGTCTTGCTCCGCTTATTCATTTTTTTATCTTTTCCATAAATTTACACATTTGCATCTCCACCCCAGAGCTCAAGCCATCTGTGGTATCTCGCCCGCATTTCTTCAGCTTGAGTAATATCTTTAGGCTGCCAAACAATCTTAATGAACATTGTTTCACTATGATTGAGTAAATGAGACATGGCCTCTTTTGTAATCTCGATACCTCTAGGGTTGGTGCCCTCTTTTGGTAAATTTAAATATTGCTCTACCTTCAAATAATCTAGAACATCCTCCTGTGCCTTTTTAGGAATTAAGTAAAAACCGCCCTTACCACTCCAAAAGATTTCAACAAAGAGCAAATCAATACTAGGGCGATAGTTAGTGACGAAATTGCGAGCAGTTTCTTTATCTACCGTCCAAGATAATTTAATACTTGGAATAGCCTTACTCTTTTTAGTTATTGTCTTGATTGAGAGTGGATGAGAATTCACCAAAACATCTGCTTCTGGCTCTGTGGTTGATGGAATTTCTATAGCCCCTTCACCATATACAGACATTAGAAGTGCAATAATTATATTTTCTCTGGCATTCCCAACTTCCATTCCAACTTTTCCTGCTCTACTATTTTCCAATTCAACCTGATAGAAAAGCGATGAAAGACGGGTCTGTATTAGCTCTCGATGAGGCATCTCAAACAATTCTTTTCCAAATGACATTTCCCATAGTTTGCCACATAGGTATGACAAATTTTGGCTAAAGTATAGGCTCATTCAAAAAAACGTTGGAGCAAGAAATACTGAATTAGAAATACTAAATTAAGATATAGAGTAAATGCCCGACCATTTTTCACACCAGCTACCAGACACTGACCCAATTGAAACTCAGGAGTGGCTCGACTCATTAGATGCACTGGTAGAGTCAGTCGGGCCAGAACGTGCCCGCTATATTGTGGCTCGGCTGCTGGAGCGCTCAGCTGAAAAAAAGATTGGAATCCCAGCAACGGTCACAACCCCTTACATCAACACCATTCCCGTTGAAGACCAGCCCCCCTACCCAGGCAACCACGAAATGGAGCAACGAATACGTGCATACATCCGCTGGAACGCTGCCATTATGGTAATCCGTGCCAACAAAAAAGCAGATGGGTTGGGCGGACACCTTTCCACATTTGCCTCATCTGCCACATTATATGAAGTCGGCTATAACTGGTTCTTTCGTGGGAAAGGCGACAATGGAAGCCAAATCGGCGACCATGTCTATTTTCAGGGGCACTCTTCACCGGGGGTTTATGCCCGTGCCTTCCTTGAGCGCCGCCTAGATGAAAAAGACCTAGACAATTTTAGGATGGAAATTGAAAGCCCTGGCCTGAGTAGCTATCCACACCCCCGCCTCATGCCAAACTTCTGGGAATACCCCACCGTGTCAATGGGGCTTGGCTGCATTAACTCTATCTACCAAGCCCGCTTCAACCGCTACCTAGAACACCGCGGAATAATTGAGCCAACCGACTCTCGCGTTTGGTGTTTTGTGGGGGATGGCGAAATGGATGAGCCAGAAAGTTTGGGGGCTCTAGCCATTGCTGGACGAACTGAGCTGGGCAACCTAATCTGGGTGGTGAACTGCAACCTGCAAAGACTAGATGGGCCAGTTCGAGGAAACGGAAAAATCATCCAAGAACTAGAAGGGGTGTTTCGGGGTGCTGGCTGGAATGTCATCAAGGTCATCTGGGGAAGCCGTTGGGATCAATTGCTAGAAAAAGATAAACATGGGCTACTGCTAAACCAAATGAACCGAACCGTTGATGGAGAATATCAACGTTATGCTGCTGAATCAGGTGCCTATATTCGCGAACATTTCTTTGGCGGAGACGCCCGACTTAAAGATATGGTCTCTCACCTAACCGATGAAGATTTGAACCTACTTCCCCGCGGTGGACACGACTATAGAAAAATTTACAGTGCCTACCAAGCAGCTAGTCAAAACACAGATGCCCCCACCGTCATCTTGGCAAAAACCATCAAGGGCTGGACTCTCGGCGAAGGGTTTGAAGGGCGAAACGCCACCCATCAAATCAAAAAAATGACTCGCGACCAAATAATCGAACTTCGCGACCGACTGAACCTAGCTGAAGAAATCCCCGATGAGGTGCTTGACAATGAAGATGAGCCACCCTACTATCGCCCTGACTTAGATTCTGATTATTACAAATATATCACCGAGCGAAGAGAGGCGCTGGGCGGATTTTTGCCATCTCGAGTTTTAGTAGACCGAAGCCCACTTAACCTGCCCGACCCAAAAATATTTGCTGAATTTGATGAAGGGTCTGGCAAAAGAGAGGTCTCTACCACAGGTGCTTTCACTGGACTTTTGCGAATTATGATGAAAGATGAAGACATAGGCAAACGCATTGTGCCAATCGTAGCGGATGAAGCTAGAACTTTTGGAATGGATTCTCTCTTTCGCGAGTTTAAAATCTATGCTCCAACTGGGCAACTCTATGAGCCAGTCGACCACGACCTACTACTTTCATATGTAGAAGGCAAGGATGGGCAAATCCTAGAAGAAGGCATAACTGAAGCTGGAGCAATGGCAGAGTGGATTGCTGCTGGAACCAGCTATGCTAACCTCGGCACGCCCATGCTTCCGTTTTATATTTTTTATTCTATGTTTGGTTTTCAGCGGGTTGGCGACCTCATCTGGTCTGCTGCCGACAGCCGAAGCCGAGGATTCTTGCTAGGCGCTACCGCTGGCAGAACAACCTTGATGGGCGAAGGGCTACAGCACCAAGATGGGCACAGCCACCTGCTGGCATCTACAATTCCAACATGTCAAGCCTATGACCCAGCTTTTGCTTATGAGCTGGCAGCCATCATCTTGGATGGAATGGAAAAGATGTATCCCGATGGGCGACTTGAAGGCGGAAAAGATATTTTTTATTACATCACCGTCTATAACGAAAACTATGTCCAGCCAGCAAGAGCCGACCACATCAGCATAGACGACATCGTAAAAGGCATTTATCTTTTTGATGCTGGCAATAGTATTGGAAAAAACGACCACGAGGCAACTATTTTATTTTCTGGCCCAATGTATCTTATGGCAGCCAAAGCTCAACAAGAACTAGCTGAACATTTTTCGGTAAACACTGAACTCTGGAGTGTGACCTCTTATAAGAATCTGAGAGAAGAGGCGAAAGAAGTTGAACATTGGAATCGCCTTCACCCTACCGAAGAACAAAAAATCCCCTATGTCACACAAAAACTAAACCAAAGCCACGGGCCCATCACTGCCATCACCGATTATATGACTTTAGTGCCTGAACAAATTCACAGATGGGTACCAAAGAGATTTAATGTGCTTGGAACCGATGGATTTGGCAGGAGCGGAACCAGAGAACATCAACGGCGTTTCTTTGAAGTAGATGCCGAACATATTGTTATTTCGGTTTTGTCAAACTTAGTTGCCGAGCAAAAGATAGAGCCAGAAGTTATAAATCAAGCAATCAAGAAATATGGAATTGACACAGAATCTGCAGCACCATTTTTAAAATAAGATTGCTTAATTTATTTCGTTTAGTTCTGCCAACAATTGCTGATACCTTTTAAGTCGCTCTTTGTTAATTTCCCCTAACTCCACGCTAGCTTTCACCGCACACTCTGGTTCTTTGTTGTGTGCACAATCATTAAACTTACATTCGCTAGCTACTCTAGTAATCTCAAAAAACACTTGGTTTAGAGCATTTAAAAAATTACTTCTTGTGCCTGACTTTTTACTAGTGCCTGGCTTTTTACTAGTACCAGACTTTTTATTATTTAACTTTTTAGGTTTTTTGCTGCCTGCCCATTCATTACCCACCAAAGAATCATTTGGCAATCCAATAGCCCGTATTCCAGGAGAGTCAATAATTGCTCCACCATTTGACAATGAAATCAACTCCCTAACAACTGTGGTGTGACGTCCCTTTCCATCCTTAGCCCTCACCTCTTTTGTTGGTTGTTGCTCTTTTTCTAAAAGAGCATTTACCAAGCTTGACTTACCAGCCCCTGAGGCGCCTATCAGTATTAAAGCTTTGCCAACAAGCATATTTTTTAGCTCTAGCAACGAACGGCCAGAAACTATACTACACACCAACACTTGCTGCCCCAGCGGAGCAAGCTCTTTCAAGCACAGCTCAATTTTTTCTTTGTCAAGTAAATCTGCCTTGCTTAAAATAATAAGTGCCTCTGCCCCGCTTTCTGCGATTAAAACAAGTGCTCGCTCTATCCCCGCAACACTTAACTTTTGGTCAAGCCCGCATACAATACCCACTAGGTCAATATTTGCAGCTATGACTTGCTTGCTTGATGGCTTTTTTGGATCTCTCCTAAACAAAGCAGTTTTTCTAGCCTTTAGCTGCGTAAGGCGAAATATATCTACCTTGACCGACTCATCCCCACCATATTCGAACTCCACAAAATCACCAACTGCTAAAGCCTTCCCCTTCCATCTCACGGCATCTGTTTCTAACATCACAATTTCTAAATTTGAATCTGGCTGAACCAAGCATGATTCCTTATCTACCCTTATGACACGCCCGCTCAACGTCTTATTTCTCAACATCTTATTTCGTTTCAACCAATTTCATTTCTGTTCAGTTCATTTCAATTTAATTCGTTTCACTGCGTCTTTTGTATTTAATAAAACCATATCTAAACTAAATTTATAACTGATAGCAATAACATAAAAAGGGGAAAGGTAAATGGAGCCAACCACGAGCAAAATAACCCAACCACAAGTAAAGAGGATTTTAATTAAATGAACAAACCAGCCCCTTGGTATTTTGCACTCCTTAGTGGGTTTCTTGCAAGTGGAACTGCTATTGCCATCGGCGAGTTCTCAGCTGGAATAGCTGGGGGCGCACCAAGCATCATTACAGCCTATGGTAATTCATTTATAAATTCCACGCTCGTACCAAATCGCCTTCGCGATTGGAGCATAGATAACATTGGCACCGCACAAAAGCCTCTGCTTGTAGCAGGTGTAGTCATCACGATTTTGCTTGTTGGCATTTTACTAGGATGGTTAACCTGCTGGCTAGGAAGCCCTAAACGAAAGGGATTTTTCAAACGGCTATCTCGTTTTCGCCTATTTATTGCCGGTGCAGTTATAAGCATTTTTGGGGTAACAGCAGGGCTTTCACTTTCAAATAGCGTAGGCTCTTCTAACGTTCATGCTGCCCTAACCGCCATTTTTGCAGCTGGGCTGAGTTACCTAGTATTAGTGGCTTTGATTTATTTAGCTGAAGGTCGCCTAAAACCATTTGATTCAAGAATAACGCGCCAGCCAGAAAGTGAAACTCGGCGAAACTTTTTAGTGGGAGCCTTGGCGACTGCCCTCACTGCCACGGTAGGTAGCTTTATTGGAAAGCGACTAGTTGATTTCAACAGAAGCCAGCAATCTATAGATATAGCATCCAGCTTGATTCAAGAAATTGCACCTAACAGGAACAGCATCAAAGGCAACGCTATGGCAGCCACCAACTTTGACGACATCACTGGACTTTCAAAATACATCACCCCCAACAAGAATTTCTACCTAATTGATACCGCCCTTGTAAAACCCAGTGTCAAACTTGAGTCGTGGTCACTAAAAGTAAAGGGTCTTGTAAAAAACGAACTTGAGCTTTCATACCGAGAACTTCTTGAAATGGGGCTGGTTGAAGAACTGGTGACTTTAAGCTGCGTGTCAAACTCAATCGGCGGAAGCCTTGTAGGAAATGCTATCTGGCGTGGAGTTCCCCTGAAAAAAATCTTAGATGAGGCAGGCGCCACCATCAGCCCAGACACTCAAGTGGTTGGAAGATCTATTGACCGCTGGACTGGTGGGTTTCCAACCCAGCTGGTTTATCAACCAGATCGCGTTTCACTTGTAGCAGTTGAAATGAACGGCGAACCATTGCCTCGCGACCACGGATTCCCAGCTAGGCTAGTGATTTCTGGAATATATGGATATGTTTCTGCCACCAAGTGGCTGACTGAAATTGAAATAGCCCCTATGAGCTTTGAGCCATATTGGATTCCACGGGGTTGGTCTAAAGAGGGCCCAGTAAAAACGCAATCAAAAATTGATGTGCCCCGTGCTTTTTCAAAGCTCCCACCTGGAACACATGCCATTGCTGGCGTAGCATGGGCTCCGTCTAGAGGAATACAAAAGGTTGAAGTAAACATTGCAAAAGTTACAAAAGGCGTGCTGGCAGAAACACCTTGGATGGAAGCAGAACTTTCACACGACCTGACTGATAACTCTTGGCGACAATGGCACTTTGCATGGAATGCCCAAGAAGTGGGGCAATTTGAACTTAGGGTTAGAGCAACAGATGGAACTGGCGAAACTCAAACACCTATAGTGACAGCGCCAAAACCCAACGGTGCTTCTGGGTGGGATAGAACTCGCGTAACGGTCAGAGCCTAAGAGCCTAATTGCCCTGTTGCTAACCGCCCTAAATTATGCTTCTTGTTTTCTGTGATACTTTTTTCGCCCAGCTTGAGCCCTTAGGGCAAAGCCACGTTTGATTGGGCGAGGCATTACCCCCATCATTCCAATCATTGTCTTATTAAATGCCCCAGACACCACGATTGGCTTTCTATTTGAAGTTGCCCGCAAAGCAATGAGCGCAACATCTTCTGGATTCATCCACATAAAATTTGGCATACCCGAAACACTAGCCCTACTTCCTGCCACATCAAATAAATTTGTTCGAACCAAACCAGGAAGCAGCGCGGTCACATTTACCCCTTTGCCAATCAACTCGCCTCTGATGCCTTGTGAAAAACTCGTGACAAATGATTTGGTAGCAGCATACAAAGCCTCATGGGGAAGTGGAATGTCACCACCTACCGATGACACATTTAAAATGTCTCCGCTCCCAGCATCTAGCATCTTTGGAATTACACTGTGGCACAACATCGTTAGA
Organism: Acidimicrobiia bacterium; assembly: GCA_020027305.1. GTDB lineage: Bacteria > Actinomycetota > Acidimicrobiia > Acidimicrobiales > Hopanoidiivorantaceae > JAHRAM01. The sequence continues at coordinate 12,822 of JAHRAM010000074.1, forward strand.
GCATGAATATTGACAGCAAGCAACTGCTCCACACTATCTTTTGACTGCTCATCAAATCTTTTGAAGTTTGAAAGTCCAGCATTATTTACCAGCAGGTCTATTGGCTCCTTTTTTAAGAAATCAGATATTGAAGCCACATCTTTTTTCTTAGACAGGTCTGCTGGCATAAGCTCCATTTTGTCTGGAGCAGTCTTTGCTGTTTCTTCCATCTCAGAAACATTTCTTGAAACCAGAAATACTTTTTGACTGCCTCTTTCAACCAGTTGTCTGGCAATCTCTCTTCCAATTCCACTAGATGCCCCCGTTACTAGGGCGCGCTTCCAAGTTCTCATATTAATAACTATGTCTTTTTTATGCCTCAGCTACTTCATGAACTTCAGCTTGATAGTCTGAAACTTCCAAGCTGTCTGACAGCACTGTAATTCTGTCGTTGGCAACTTCTAGAAATCCTGCCTGAACATCTAAATCTATCTTTTTGCCATTGCTTAAATGAACTCGAACAGTATTTGGTTTTAGAACTCCAATAAATGGAATATGTCCTGGCAAAAATGCAATTTCACCATCAGCAGATCGAGTAATCACCATATCGGCCTCATCTTGAAGCAAAACTTCTTCGGGTGAAACAATGTCAACGATTAAAGGCATCGCATTAAATATTATGCCGCTTGTTGCTTGAGTTGTGTAGCTTTTTGCTTTGCCTCATCTGCTCCTCCAACCATAAAGAAGGCTTGCTCTGGCAAGTCATCAAGCTCGCCACTCACCAGTGCTTCAAATGAATCTACAGTTTCTTCAACAGATGTGAAAACACCAGACATTCCCGTAAACACTTCTGCCACAAACATAGGTTGAGACAAAAATCGCTGAACCTTTCTAGCACGAGACACTGTAACTTTGTCTTCTTCTGAAAGCTCATCTAGTCCTAAGATAGCAATAATGTCTTGAAGCTCTTTGTATCGCTGAAGAATTTCTTGAACTCGCCTTGCCACATTATAGTGCCGTTCCCCCACCACCTCTGGCGTGAGAATAGTTGAGGTTGACGACAACGGATCAACAGCAGGATAAATTCCAAGCGCTGCAATATCTCTTGAAAGCTCAGTAGTTCCGTCAAAGTGAGTAAAGGAAGTAAATGGAGCTGGGTCGGTATAGTCATCAGCTGGAACATACACTGCTTGAAGAGATGTAATGGAACGACCCTTTGTGGTTGTTATCCGTTCTTGTAGTTCCCCCATCTCATCAGCTAGGGTAGGTTGGTAGCCTACAGCAGATGGCATCCTTCCCAAAAGGGTTGACACTTCTGAACCTGCCTGAACAAAGCGAAAAATATTATCAATGAACAAAAGCACATCTTGTTTTTGAACATCTCTAAAATACTCAGCCATAGTAACCCCAGCAAGTCCAACTCTAAGGCGAACACCTGGTGGTTCATCCATCTGCCCAAACACTAGGGCTGCTTTTTCTAGAACGCCCGTTTCACCCATTTCTAAAAACAAGTCAGTTCCCTCACGGGTTCTTTCACCAACCCCTGCAAACACCGACACACCACCATGCTGTTCTGCAACTCGACGAATCATCTCAGTTATTAGAACGGTCTTCCCCACACCAGCACCTCCAAACAAGCCAATCTTTCCGCCTTGCTTATAAGGGGTCAGCAAATCAATAACTTTTATGCCAGTTTCAAACATTGCAGTAGTTGGCTCAAGGTCTTTGAATTCAGGGGCGGGGCGGTGAATTTCCCATTCATCTTCGATGTCTAACTCTGACTGGTCAGTGTCTAAACATTCTCCAAGCACATTCCAAACATGCCCTAAGGTCACATCTCCCACGGGAACAGTAATGCCTCTGCCCAAATTCTTGACTGGGGTGTTTCTGGTCAGCCCATCAGTCGGCTTTAAGGCAATGGCTCTAACCCGAGAGTCTCCAATTTGTTGTGCCACTTCGGCATTTACCGTTATAGTGTTTCCATCTAAGGTAATATCAAACTCAAGTGCCATGTTAATTTCAGGGATGGCATCAGGTGGAAATTCCACATCAATAACTGGGCCAGCAATTGCAACTACCCTTCCATCTAATTGGTTTTGATTTTTTTCTGCATTCATTTTTTTCTTTCTTTTTGTATTTGGTTTAATTTATGAGATTTATACTGTCAGCTCCTCAAACTCATCAACTGTACCTGAGGATTCTGCTAGCGCCTCTGCCCCGCCCACGATTTCCATAATCTCAGTGGTGATGGCATCTTGTCTAGCGCGGTTCATTTTACGTGTAAGGCCAACAATTAATTCTTCTGCGTTGTCAGTGGCTGCCTTCATTGCCCGCTGACGATTTGCATGCTCAGATGCAGCAGCGTCTAACATTGCAGAAAACAATCGGCTCTCAATGTAGCGATGAAGAAGCGTCTCAAGAATATCTTCTGGAGATGGCTCAAACTCAAACGCAGCATTTGGGGATTGATGTTCGCTATCTCCACTTGTCTCAGCACTATCTACATCACCTGCTGCCAGAGGCAAAAACTGGCTTACCGCAACTTTTTGCACTCCAAGAGAAACAAACTCTGTATAAATTAATCGTACCTCGTCAACCTCTCCCTCAATAAAGAAGTCTTTCACTGTATTAGCAACCTCTTTGGCATTTTTATATGTAGGGGTATCACTCATCTTTTCATACGACTTAGCGATTTTATAATTGCGGAAGCTAAAATAATCCCGTGCTTTTTTGCCAATAGAAACCAAAAGATAATCCTTGCCCTGCCGTTCAGCATCTATTAGCTCAGATTCAACTGCACGAATAACCTGCGAATTGTATGGCCCAGCAAGCCCCCTGTCAGAGCTAATGGCAACTATGCCAACTCTTTTAATTCCTTCTTTAGGATTAAACAACGGATTGGAAGGGTCGGCACCATAGGTAGCCAAGTCTGCAATAACTTGAGTAATCTTTTCAGCGTATGGGCGAGAGGCATTTGCCCGCTGCTGCGCTTTTACTACGCGGGTAGTGGCAATTAATTCCATAGCACGGGTAATTTTCTTAGTGGATTGAACCGAAGAGATTCTCCGCCTAAGCGTTCGCTCAACTCCGCCTGCCATTTTTAGCTTTCATCTCCTTTTTCTGCTTTTTCTTGCGACACTGGCGTTTCTTTTGTATCTTGCTGAGTCTTTTCTTCTTTCTTAGATGGAACAAAAGAACTGGCAAAAG
>JAHRAM010000075.1 GCA_020027305.1 Acidimicrobiia bacterium
AGAAAATAAACCAAAAAACCAAGTTAAGCAAGTAAAGAAAGCAAGTAAAGAAAGTTTCTCAAGAATGTATAAGCTAACCCCCCGAATGGAGCAGCATTTAGAGTCTGATTTGGTGCGATACCATGAGCTATTTAATGGTGGTCGGTGCGATGCATGGCAAATGGAAGAATTAATTGTGCGAGCAATTAAGTCAGACACCATTTCTCAGCACCAACCATTTTGGAAAGAGGGTGGTCACGATACAGACAGTGATATAGTTGTTCGCACAAACGGTGATAGTCATGAGGTGCAAATAAAGTCAGGGCGAATTGATAAAAAAGAAATGCTAGTTTTGTCTGGCTATCGTCTTGGCAGGTTCAAAGGCGACCTTGATGCTATAACACAATACCTAAAAGATGATAGGGCCGACATAATTGCAACACCTTACGAAAAGACAGATGATGACACGGGGCGACATCATGAATACAAACTTTGTTATGTTCCGATTGAACCCCTATTAGGCATCAAAAGTGACAATTGGAAAGAGCATGGAAAACAATTTATACAAACAGGAAGTGACGGAGTCGAGTTTTCATTGAGGCCATCAATGTCATGGCAAGTATGGTGGAAGATTCCTTTGCCATTGATAACTTTTGGAAAGACAATGAAAGTCACTTAATTGAAAAATTGAAAATGCTTTGATTTTTTGAAATCAGTTCTGATTAATTTTGCTATCAATAGGGGTAAAAAATAAGATAGGTGGCAGAATTAGGGAAATGGCGAAAAAGACTTATTGGTTAGAAACTTTGGGGTGCCCTAAAAATCAGGTCGACTCAGACAAGTTAGAGGGAGTGCTTATAGAAGACGGGATGTCTTTTGCCACATCGCCAGAAAAAGCAGATTTGGTATTGGTGAACACCTGTGCTTTCATTGAGGATTCAAGAACTGAATCGCTAGAGGTTATTGCTGAACTTGGCGAGAGGAAAAAGTCAAATGCCCGTCTTGTTGTTACGGGATGTATGGCAGAACGTTATGGGGATGAGCTAAAAGATTCTGCTGAACATATTGGAATTGATAAGGTGGCCGGGTTTGGGGTTCCAGTCACGCCTGTTTCGATTAAGTCGCCGATTCGCTTTTCAGCACCAACTCAATCTAAAGCTCCATCATTTGATTTATTGAATTTGCCAAGACCTCAACCAAAAGCCCCTTGGGCATACCTAAAAGTTGCTGAAGGGTGCGATAAAAAATGTGGATACTGCGCCATCCCAAGCTTTCGCGGGCAGCAACGTTCAAGGGCGATGGGCGATATTTTGAAAGAGTGTGAAGCTATCACTGCTAGCGGGCAAGTCAAAGAAATTATTTTGGTGGCACAAGACTTGGCATCATATATGAAAGACGTAGCACATAAGAAAGACACCTTACATATAAAAGATAGAGCCACAAGAGAAAAGAACGAGCTAAACAGCAGAAACAGTAAAGCCAAATCACCTCAACCAATCATTGAATTGCTAGAAGAAGTTACCAAGCTGACAGAGTGGGTAAGACTTCTTTATCTATATCCTTCTGACTTAACACCCCAGCTAATAGAGACAATATGTAAAACCAAAGTTCCTTATTTTGACCTATCGCTTCAGCATGCCTCAAGAGAGCTGCTAAAGAAAATGCGCCGTTTTGGCGGAACAGAGATTTTTCTAAATAAAATATCTGCTATCCGTGAGCTTGCCCCAGAAGCTGTGTTTCGCTCTAATTTTATCGTTGGATACCCAGGCGAAACCGAAAAAGACCACGAAGAACTCATTGGCTTCATTGAAGAAGCCCGCCTTGATTGGGCTGCCTTCTTTTTGTATTCTGAAGAGGAAGGCACATATTCAGCTTGTCTGCCCGATAAGGTTCCAGCAAAGTTGGCAGCAGAACGACGGGCTGAGCTGCAATCCACTCAGCTTGAAATCACAGAAGATCTACGCGCACAACTTGTCGGCACCCAAACAAAAGTTTTGGTTGAAGCAGAAGGCGAGGCTCGGAGTTTCCGTGAAGCCCCAGAAATCGATGGCATTATACATGTGCCAGAATCGCTTAGGGCAGGAAAGTTCTATGAGGTTAAAATTACAGGTGTGAGCGGGTGCGATTTGCACGCCGAGCCGATTTAAGAGAAAGGAAAAATAAAAGGGGAAAAATGGAATGGGGAAAATCTTCTGCTAACATCTTGACGATTACCCGTCTGGTGATGTCTCCGCTGGCATTTGTATTGATTTTAGGTTATCGCAATGAGTTGGGAGCATCGTGGTATCTGCTTGTGGCAGGCGTCTTAATTGGGGCAAGTGATTTATTTGACGGGCGGTTGGCAAGACGTTATAAGGCCATCAGCAGGTGGGGAACTTTTCTAGACCCGTTTGCTGACAAAGTGATTGTGTTGGGGTGTGCCTTGTGCTTTGTGTTGGTAGATAGATATTGGGCGCTCCCAGTTATAATCTTGTTCGCCCGTGAAGTGCTGATTGGAGGGCTTCGTTTTTATCATGTGTCTAAGGGATACTCAGTGCCAGCCACTCAGTTGGCAAAGTTTAAGACAACATTTCAGGCGCTGGCACTTATCGCAGCAGCCATCCCCATTTTGAAAGATTATGATATTTTACATGTGGTGTTGATTTGGGCGGCGGTGGCAACAACTCTTGTGACGGGTGTGGAATATATTATTGCTATTCCAAAAGTCAAAAAGGCGAACAGCGCTGAAAGAAAGGAAACCAAAACCGAAAAAGAAAGCAGCGCCTAAAAAGCAAAAAGAAGGTGACATCTAAATGAAATGTGAGGTCATAGCGGTTGGAACTGAGCTTTTGCTGGGCGATGTGGTGGATACCAACTCTTCTTATATAGGTAGCCAGCTGGCGATGTCTGGAATTGATTCGCACTTTCAAGTGAAGGTAGGCGACAACTTAGAGCGAATAACTGAGTGCATTTCAACGGCGGCTCAGCGAAGCGATTTTATAATTATGTGTGGTGGGCTTGGCCCAACCCAAGATGACATTACTAGAAATGCTGTGGCAGAGGTAATGGGCGTTCCGCTGGTTCGCCACCCAGAGCTGGTTGAAAAAATCCAAGCGGTGTTTGCTGGCAGAGAGATGACCGACAATAATTTAGTTCAGGCAGATTTGCCAGAGGGAGCCACTGCCATTCCTGTTATGGGGGGAACCGCCCCTGGTTTTGTGTGCGAATTCAAAAATGCTGCTGATGAAAGTATTGTGCTTTATGCTGTTCCTGGAGTTCCTTGGGAGATGATGGAAATGATGGATTGGGTCACAGAAGATATGAGAAAGCGAAGTGGATTTAGCGGCGTAATAAAGAGCTGTATATTAAAAACTTGGGGGCTACCTGAAGCAGAGTTAGCTGAGCTTTTGGCTGAAGAAATTGAACGGCTAGATAGTGAGAGCGAAGCTGGGTCTCACGATAACAGTGCGAGCGCCACGTTGGCATTTTTGGCAAGTGGGTGGGAAGGCTTGAAAGTGCGAATCACAGCAAAGGCAGATTCAGAAGCTGAGGCAATAAAAATCCTTCAGCATGAAGAAGCAGCAGTTAGAAAAATCTTGCCAGATGAACTTATCTTTGGCAAGGATGAAGAGACAATGGAAACCGTGGTGCTTGAGCTTTGCAAAAAGCAAGGGCTGAAATTGGCTGTGGCAGAGTCGCTCACGGGCGGGCTTATCAGCTCTCGGCTAACAGCAGTGGCAGGGTCAAGTGATGTGTTTTTAGGTGGGGTAGTTAGCTATGCCAAAGATGTAAAGGTGGCAGTGCTGGGAGCAGACCCAGAAAAACTAGCAGTGTCACAAGAAACTGCTTCGGCTATGGCGAAAGGTGCTATTTCAAAACTTGGGGCAGATTGTAGCTTGGCAGTCACAGGAGTTGCTGGCCCAGACCCATTAGAAGGGGTTGAACCTGGTACGATTTGGATTGCTAGCGTTTTAGATGGTGAATGTGAAACGGTAAACATCAAGTTTCCATTTGATAGAGAGAGAACACGTCAGTTCACGGTAATCACTGCTTTAAATATGTTTCGCACTCGCTTGTTAAAGAAAATGAGTACCTAGATTTTTATTTTAGAATGCTAAAGTTTTGCTTTTAGAAAAAGTAGGTTTTTGGTTAGTTGCTGTCAGAAGATTCTTCGTTTGGCTCTAAATTGAGTGAAGCCGAATTGATACAAAAACGTTCGCCTGTGGGAGCTGGCCCGTCATTAAACACATGCCCCAAATGAGCGCCACAGTTGTTACAAACCACTTCTTCACGAATCATTCCGTGGCTGGTGTCAGTATTCCGCTTGGTTTTATTTTGCTCAATTTCATTAGTGAAGCTTGGCCACCCTGTGCCAGAGTCAAATTTAGTGTCGCTAGAAAATAGAGGCTCATTACACACCACACACATATATGTGCCTTCAGTTTTACAATCCCAGTATTGCCCCGTGAAAGCAGGCTCGGTGCCAGCTTTTTGTGTTACTTCTTTTTGGAGTGGGGTTAGATGGCTCTTGTCGATATCTTCCATACCAATATCTTTTATTGAGCCTTTTTCTGAAGTTTTTTCCAAGTTAATTTCTTAGGTTTAGCTTTCTTTAATTTTTGTGCGACCTTCTTTGGTTCAACCCTTTTTAATTTTCGGCTTACCTTCTTTGGTTCAATCTTTTTCAATTTGTGTGTCAGTTTTTCAAGGTTACCCTTTTTTGACCCCGTCTTTAATTTTTTCCCATCCTTGTCTCTAACCTCAGACCAAGTGATGGGCATCTTTGAATACCCGTCAATCATATTTGAATAAACTCGTGGCAGGTTTGTCCCGTCATCAGCACAATCTAAATCAACAAAGCGGGTTAGGATTGCTTCAAACATCAGTTTGGCCTCTAACCTAGCCAGCGATGCCCCAAGGCAAAAGTGCGGCCCGCCAGCACCAAAAGAAATGTGATGGTTGGGGTCACGCGCTACATCTAGCTGGTCGTGATTTTCAAATTCGTTTTCATCTCGGTTGCCAGATGGATACCACATAAAAATCTTGTCGCCCTTTTTGATTTTTTGCCCTGCCACTATGGTGTCAACACTGGCAGTGCGTTTGAACTGCATGACAGGGGTTGTTATTCGAAGCATCTCTTCTACGGCAGTTGGGACAAGCTCTAAGTTTTTCTGTAGCTTTTCTAGCTGGTCTCTGTTGTTGAGTAGGGCAAGTGTGCCAGAGGTTATCAGGTTGCGCGTGGTTTCTGAGCCAGCATTTTGAAGCAGAAGAAAGAATAGGTTAATCTGTTGTTGCTCTAAGGAGTGGTCGTCAATTTCTGCATCTAGTAGCAGGCTTATTAAGTCGTCTTGACGTTCTTCTTTTCGCAGCTCACACATCCCTTCGGCATAGATATACATATTCATCGTTGCTTCTGCCCGTTGCTCATTGGTGAATGTCTCATCAAACCCGAATGACATTTCTGTCCATTCAAATATTTGGTGGCGGTCTTCTACTGGCACGCCAACTAAATCGGCGATAACCTGAAGTGGAAGCTCAACTGCTATGTCGCTCACCATATCGCACCCTTTTTTGTCGGCAACGTTATCAATGATGCGGTCGACATGGTTTTGGATGCGCTCTGTTAAGTCTTGAACTCGCTTTGGGGTAAAACCCTTGTTGACGAGTTTTCTCATCCGGGTATGGTCGGGCGGGTCTAGGCTAATGAGTAAGTTCTCACTACCGCTTTGGTCCTCTGACTTTTCGGCTTCCATAAATGGATGCGGTGAGCATTTAAATGTTTCAGAGTCTCGCGACACCTCATACATATCATTGTGGCGGGTTAAGTTCCAATAGCCGTCTTTCCATGAAGGGTGTTCTTCTTGGAAGAATATGGGGGTTTGCTTTCTTACCTCACGAAAATACTCATGCGGAAACCCATTGATAAAAGTCGATGGATGATGAAGGTCTAGTTTCTCTAGTGCCATTTTATTTCTAGTCTAGTCTTATGCTTAAAGATTTTTAAGTCACTAATCGTAATTTTATACTTAATATTGACTAAATTGGCGGAATGTTGGTTATGAATTGGCAGATAACCAAGGAGAATAAATAGATGCGAGAGAACAAATAGGTGTAAGAGAATAAATAGATGCGGAAGGTGGGCGATTTGGCAGGTAAATGTGGAATAGCTGGCAAGCAAAGGGATGAGTTAGCAGACAAAAAGCTAAAAGTTAGCCTAGTCTTAAAGAGAGGGATTTAAATGAGCCAGAAATTTATACAATGAACCAGAAAAACTTTGACTACAAAGTTGCTGACTTGTCGCTTGCTGAGTGGGGGAGACGTGAAATTAGGCTGGCAGAAAATGAAATGCCAGGGCTGATGGAACTCAGGGCTCGCCATTTTGACGAACAGCCATTAGCAGGTGCAAAAATCACTGGGTCGCTTCATATGACAATTCAAACGGCGGTGTTGATTGAAACTTTAACGGCGTTGGGGGCAGAGGTGCGTTGGGCTTCTTGTAATATTTTTTCAACACAAGATCACGCAGCAGCAGCAGTGGTGGTTGGCCCAAGCGGTAGCGAAGGCAATGTTTTGGGAGTTCCAGTTTTTGCATGGAAAGGTGAAACGCTTGAGGAATATTGGTGGTGCACCGAACAGGCATTGCGCTGGCCGAACGGTGATGGGAGTTCTAGTGGCCCCAGCCTAATCGTAGATGACGGTGGGGATGCCACATTGCTTGTGGTGAAAGGGATGGAATATGAAACTGCGGGCGAAGTTCCAAAACCTAGTGAAGAAGATTCTGATGAGTGGAAGACGGTGCTTCAAGTTCTTTCTCGCATCCAAAGTGAAACTCCAAACCTCTGGACAGAGATGGCAAAAGGCATTAGGGGCATGTCTGAAGAAACTACCACAGGTGTGAACCGCCTTTATCAAATGGCAGCCGATGGCACACTTCCTTTTCCTGCCTTTAATGTAAACGACTCAGTGACAAAATCTAAGTTTGACAATTTATATGGGTGTCGGCATTCTCTGGTGGATGGCATAAATCGTGCCACCGATGTGATGATTGGCGGAAAGGTTGCTGTGGTGTGTGGTTATGGGCAGGTTGGAAAAGGATGCGCCCAAGCACTTCAAGGGCAAGGCGCCCGTGTGATTGTGACCGAAACCGATCCCATTTGTGCGCTTCAAGCTGTGATGGAAGGGTTTGAGGTTGCTCGGTTGGAAGATTACATTTCGCGTGCAGATATTTTTATAACAGCAACTGGCAATAAAGATGTCATCACGGCAGAGCATTTGGAGAAAATGAAGCACCAAGCCATCGTTGGAAACATCGGGCATTTTGACAATGAGATTGACATTGCTTCTCTAGAGCAAATGTCAGATGTGGTGAAAGAAAACATCAAGCCTCAGGTGGATGAGTATCGTTTTCCTGATGGACATAGTGTGATTGTGCTGTCAGAAGGTCGACTGTTGAATTTGGGAAATGCTACTGGGCATCCCAGCTTTGTAATGTCGTGTAGCTTCACTAATCAAGTGTTGGCACAAATTGAGCTTCACAAGAATGCTGAAGTCTATGGCAACGAAGTTGTAATGTTACCAAAAGTTATTGATGAAGAGGTGGCAAGGTTACATCTTCGCTCCCTTGGGGTTCGCCTGACTGAACTAACCGAAGAACAACGTAGCTATCTGGGGCTACCTGCCGATTCTGCTATGAAGCCAGATTATTATCGCTATTGATTAATTGCAATTCGTAGTCAGCCCTATTTCGATTTCGGCAGACTTCTTGCTATTTTCTTTTTAAAAAAATTGTAAAAATTCTTGTAGCGTTTTGAGAATTTTTTCACAATTTATTTAATAAGAGGGAATTAATTAAAAGGCATTCAATTAAGAGACAATTAATAAAAGGCACTTCATTTGTATTGTTTGGTTTATTTATTATGAGACATATTTTGGGAGACAAGATTCGTTTGCCTATTTGGAGTTGTCCGATATGTGAGGGCAAGCTCAAGGTGGTTTCGCCCTGCCCAGCTTGTGTGAAAAAACTAAAACGTATTCACTTTCCAGCTCTCAACTTTCAAAGCGGCGGTTCAAAAAGCGGCGGTTCAAAAATTAACGGCTTACAAATTGGTGATGGCAGAAGCGGGCACCTTGCACTTTTTGCCTACGACAGGGTTGGGAGGAAACTCATCCATGGAATTAAATACAAAAATCATATTGGGTGTATTGGCTGGGTTGCCGAGCAGATGGCAAAGCTCATAAATGGACATCGTTATTTGAGGGGGGCTGATTACATCACATGGGTTCCAGCCTCCATCCAGAAAAAAGATAGGGGATATGACCAAGCCAAGTTATTGGCAGAAGCCCTTTCTTCTAAAGTAGAAATCGCTGCAAAAGGTTTTCTAAAACGCCACGATGATAAATCCCAAACCAGCAGGGGCAAAACCAATAGAGACGACCGCTTGTCAGGGCCTGAACTTTCAGCTCGGCTAAGGGCAGAAATTGCCCTAGGAGATACATTGAGAAATTCCCAGAGAAATTCTCAAAAAAATTTCAGGCAAAATCCCACACAAAACTCAAAGCGAAACCCAAAGCATGTCATTTTAATAGATGATGTTATAACCACGGGAACATCCATAAATAAAGCTCGCCTGATTTTAGAAAGTGTTGGGGCAGAGCGGGTTAGCACGTTGGCGGTGTGTGCAACCATTTTAAGAAAGCAAATTGTTTGAAAGCTCACATTTAATCCAGCCAAAGCATACAATTCAAAGTCATCTGATTTCAGTTTGACGACCGATAAGCCAGCTTGGAACTTGTAGAATTATAAAAGAGAAAAAATGTCAATATTTAAGAAAGTTCTAAATGCAGGTGAGGGCAAAAAGTCTAAAGCTCTTTCAGCGTTGGTTCCCCATATCAATGAGCTAGAGCCAGAAATACAAGCACTCTCTGATAGCGAGCTTCAGGCAAAGACGCCAGAATTCCGCCAACGTCTAGAAAATGGTGAAAGCCTAGAAGATATAATGGCAGAGGCTTTTGCTGTGGTTCGTGAGGCAGCCTCTCGTGTTATCGGGCAGAGGCATTATGATGTTCAGTTGATGGGTGGCGCTGCCCTTCACTTTGGGTGGGTGGCTGAGATGAAAACGGGGGAGGGCAAGACTTTGGTTTCCACCCTGCCCGCTTATCTAAACGGACTTACAGGTGAAGGGGTTCATATTGTAACGGTGAATGATTATTTGGCAACCCGTGACTCCGACTGGATGGGGCAAATCCATCGTTGGTTGGGGCTGACGGTTGGGTTGGTTGTGCCAGGCCAAATTTCCAATCGTAGATACCAATATGAATGCGACATTACTTATGGCACCAATAATGAAATGGGCTTTGATTACCTGCGAGACAATATGGCAATGGATGTTGAAGACACTGTTCAGCGCGGGCATAAATATTGCATTGTAGATGAGGTGGATTCCATTTTGATAGATGAAGCACGCACTCCGCTGATTATTTCTGGACAGCTAGAAGATGCTGCCCAAATTTATTATCGGTTTGCTGCCATTGTGGCTGGGCTTGAGCGAGACATTGATTATGAATTTGATGAAGAAAAGCGGTCGGTGGTTCCTTTGGAATCAGGTATCACGATTGTGGAACAAGAGTTGGGGATTGAAAACCTTTATGACTCAGTTCAATTTAACTATGTTCATCAGCTTCAAGCGGCACTCAGGGCAAAAGAACTTTATTTACGCGACCGTGATTATGTGGTGCAAAATGGTGAGGTCAAGATTGTTGATGAATTCACTGGGCGAATATTAGATGGTCGGCGTTGGTCAGAAGGGCTGCATCAGGCAGTCGAGGCAAAAGAGGGAGTTCAAATAAAAGAAGAAAATCAGACGCTTGCTACGGTTACGCTTCAGAATTACTTCCGCCTTTATGAAAAGCTGTCGGGAATGACTGGAACGGCGCTCACTGAGGCCAACGAACTTTTTTCCACCTACAAGTTAGAGGTGGTTCCCATTGAAACTCATAAGCCCCTTATTAGAGATGACCGCGCTGATTACATCTATCGAACCGAAGAGCTTAAATACAATGCTTTAGCCGATGATATATGTGAGCGGCATGAAAAGGGGCAGCCTATTTTGGTTGGCACCATTTCTGTTGAGAAATCTGAAAAGCTGGCAAAGATTTTAGAAAAGCGAGGTGTCAAACACGAGGTGCTGAACGCCAAGCAACACACCCGTGAGGCAGAGATTGTGGCACAGGCTGGAAGGATTGGTTCTGTTACTGTGGCAACAAACATGGCTGGGCGAGGTGTTGACATTATTTTGGGTGGGAATGCTGAGGCGTTGGCAGAGCGCGATTTAGAAGTAGAGGGGCTGAATATGGAAACTGACGAGGGCGTGAAGAGATATGAAGAGCTGCTTGCCAAGCACCAAGAAATCTGTGAGAAAGAAGCGCAAGAAGTTCTTTCGGTTGGCGGGCTTTATGTGCTTGGAACTGAGCGGCATGAGTCGCGCCGAATTGATAATCAGCTAAGAGGCCGTTCTGGTAGGCAAGGTGACCCTGGCGCGAGTTGTTTTTATCTTTCCCTAGAAGATGACCTGATGAGAATTTTTGCTACAGGGGCGATGTCTTGGGTGATGAATCGCACAGAAGACGATGTTCCCATTGTTTCAAAAATGGTGTCAAAAGCTGTGGAGCGAGCACAAACTACTGTTGAACAGCGGAATGCTGAAACACGCAAAAATGTTCTCAAATATGACGAGGTGATGAATGAGCAGCGGAAGGCTATTTATGCCCGTCGCCTCCAGCTAATGAGTGGCGAAGATATTCGTGAGGAAACATTGAATGCGATTACTACTGCCACGACTAAGACTTTTGACAACCACTGCCCAGATAGTCTTGCTCCAATGGAATATGATATTGAGGCGTTGTTGAAAGGTATTTCTACTCTTTGGCCGACCACGCTCACGGCTGAGAATTTGATTGGTGGGCGTGATGAGATATTGCAGATTTTGATTGATGATGGGCTTGCCTTTCACAAGGGAAGGGAAGAAGAGTTTGGCGAAGAGACAATGCGCCAGCTTGAAAGTTTTTTGATGCTCCGCCTGATTGACCAACGTTGGCGAGAGCACCTCTATGATATGGATTATTTGCGAGAGGGCATCAACTTGCGTGCTATCGGGCAAAAAGATCCTTTGATTGAGTGGCAGCGAGAAGGCTTTGAAATGTTTGGTGAAATGCTGGATGCGCTGATTTCAGAGTTTGTGGCTTATGTGATGAATACCGAGGTGGAGGCCGTTTTGCCTGTGGGTGATGATATGGATGAGGGGAGTCAAGATGGCGGGGTGAATGCTGAGCCAGCTTTAGTAGGGGTTCGCGAAGCCAAGCAAGATGTCTCGCCTTCTCCTTCTGCCTCTCCTTCTTCTTCCTCTTCGGCAGCCCCGCTCCAGCCACAAAATATTTCAACAAATACTGATGGGGGGGAAGCGGCAAGAACTGTAGTTAAATCGGATTCAGAAAAGATTGGCAGAAATGACCCCTGCCACTGTGGCTCAGGAAAGAAGTTTAAACACTGCCATGGAGCGTAAGCGAAATGGACATAGACACTGCCATGGAGCGTAGAATTTCAAAGACTAGCGAAATGGACATAGACACTGCCAAACATCCCCACGGCCATTGAATAGGTCACGACTGTCAAATAAATAGTCGCGTTTCATTTTTTTATTTCTGCTACCTTTTTCTCTTTCATCGACTCTTCCTCCTTTGTTTTTGGTTTCCCAGTCATTTAATAAGTAGAAAAAAACCTATGAAAAAACAAATAAAAGATTTAAGCTACAACAAAAAATAAACTTTCCATGCAAGACAAACTCAATTCTCCCCAACTCAAGTTATTGCGCCAACGTCTAAAAAGTGCAGCTGATTATCTCCACATTGATGTGCTGGCGACCAAACAAAAGGAACTGGCTGAACATACCACCAAGCAAGATTTTTGGGATGACCCAGCGAGTGCCCGCCAAGTTACCCGTGAGCTGGCAGCGATAACTGATAGCTTAGATTTATATAGCACCCTAGATAGTCGTTTGTCTGATGCTGAGGTTTTGGCACAGCTCTTAGACGAACAGTCGAAGCAGTCGGGGGCAGCTGATGCAACTTCTGCCAGCTCAACTTCCCCCAATCTAGAATCGGAATTCCAAGAGCTAAAAGAAACCGTCATCCAGCTGGAAGCCGACATGGATGACCTAGAAGTTCGGGCGTTGCTGTCGGGGGAATATGACGAGTTAGATGCACTGTGTAAAATCCAATCAGGGGCGGGGGGAACTGACGCTCAAGACTGGGCGAGGATGTTGCTTGAAATGTATGAGCGCTTTGCTAAAGATTCCAATTTTAGTTTTGAGCTAACTTCATACCAAGCAGCAGAGGGGGGCGGAATTTCCTCAGCTGAGTTTTTCGTTCGGGGCAGTTATGCCTATGGGCATCTCCAAGCCGAACACGGAGTTCACAGGCTGGTGCGGATTTCCCCGTTTGGCAAAGACGGCAAACGAGAAACCTCTTTTGCTTCAATGAATGTGGTGCCGTTGCTAGAGGATTCCACAGTTGAGATTGACGAAAAGGATTTACGAATTGATACCTATCGCTCATCTGGGGCGGGAGGGCAGCATGTGAATGTTACCGACTCGGCTGTTCGCATCACTCACATTCCCACTGGCATTGTGGCATCTTGCCAAGCAGAAAGAAGCCAGCTTCAAAATCGCCAGAAGGCGATGGAAATTCTGGTAGCCCGTCTTTTGGGTTTACAGCGGAGCCAAGACAAGAAAAAGATTGAAGAAATCACGGGTGAGGCTGTGGGCGTTGATTTTGGTAGCCAAATTCGGTCATACGTCATTCATCCTTATCAAATGGTAAAAGACGAACGCACGGGAACCGAAACCGCCAAAGTAGAAGATGTTTTGAACGGCGATATTGAGCAGTTTATTCAGAGTTATCTTCGCTTTCGCCAGCAATCTAAAGATTAAGAAAGCGCCATTGTTAAAATCTTTACAGTCCCGACCCCACGCAATCCACAGATTAAGAAACCGCAAATGAGAAACGGCAAGCAAAGACTTCCAAACAAAAAGCACAGCAAAAACAATTGCCAATAGTTGGAGCAAAAAGATACTACTTTAATTTATGAGGCGGTTTGTTTCCAGCAAGAGCATAGAAAGGTGAGACGCAAATGATAAAACTAGAAAATGTGGCAAAGAGCTACAAGCGGGGTGACAATGTTTTAGAGGGCGTTTCGTTTGAGGTGGCGAGGGGGGAGTTTGCTTTTTTGGTGGGTGTGTCGGGGTCGGGCAAGTCAACCCTGCTTCGCCTGCTAACTCGCCAAGAGCGAGCCACCGATGGCAATGTTTTTGTGGCGGGCAAGCACCTCAACAAGTTGAAGTCGTGGCGGGTGCCAGCGCTTCGCCGAACGGTGGGGTGCGTTTTTCAAGATTACAAGTTGCTGGAAGACAAAGATGTCTATAGCAATGTGGCGTATGCCCTTCAGGTGGTTGGGCGAAATAAGCGAGAGATTGAAAAAGAGGTTCCGCCTGTTTTGGAGTTGGTAGGGTTGTCGGCGAAGGTGAAAGATTTTCCAAACGAGCTTTCGGGTGGGGAACAGCAGCGGGTGGCGATTGCGCGGGTTTTTGTTATGCGTCCGCTCATTTTGCTTGCCGATGAGCCGACTGGGAATTTAGACCCTGGCACTTCAGCAGACATTATGCAATTGTTAGAGCGCATTAGCCAGATTGGAACAACAGTTTTGATGGCAACCCACGAACGAGGCATTGTAGATGAGATGCGCCGCCGAGTTCTTGAGCTAGATGATGGGCGGTTAGTGCGAGATGAGTTGGGGGGCTCATATTAAATATATATGTCGGCATTTTCACAAACTGGACACATTTTTCGAGAGGTGCGAAACAACCTGCTTAGAAATGTCACATTGTTCGTTGGAACGATTGCTACGGTTTGGGTTTCGCTCACATTGTTTGGTTCGGCGCTTATTATTCAAGAAGGGGTTGAACAGGCCACCAGTCGATGGAAAGGTGGCATTGAGTTTATTGTGTTTATGGATCCTGGCGCCACAGACCAGCAGCACGGGTTGGTTCGCTCTCAGTTAGATAGTTCCCCAGATGTAGCCAGCTATAAATTTTTCACCAAAGAAAATGCTTATGAGGAATTTTTAGAGGAGTTCTCAGATTCGCCAGAGCTTACCAGTGATGTGACAGCTGAGGATTTGCCTCCTTCATATAGGGTTCGCCCCTCGACTTCTGACTCTGCCATCATTGAGGCACTGGCAGATGAGTTCAAGCAAAGTCCAGGGGTGAGGAAAGTTAGCCTTGCCACAGATCTCATCCGTACCCTTCAAAACAATTCCGAAAAAATCAGTCGCTTCATTTTGATAACTTCGGTTGTGGTTTTGGTGGCTGCTTTGCTTTTGATATTTAATACCATTGGAACTGCCATATTTGCGAGGAGGCGAGATATTGAGGTGATGCAGTTAGTGGGCGCTTCCAATTTTTTCATTAGAACGCCGTTTGTTTTGGAAGGGACGGTTCAGGGTTTGCTGGGTGGGGCCATTGCCATCCCGATGTTGTTCTTATTGAATAATTTGTTGGAGGGGTTTGTTGAGGGCGACCAGCTTGAGTTGCTTAGCAATTTAGTCGTGGATAGTGGGGTAGTGTGGTCTACCTCTATTTGGGTGCTGGCGTTGGGAGCAGTTGTGGGAGCGCTGGGTTCTGGCTTTGCTGTCGGGCGACATTTGAAGAATTAAGTGTGAATTCGTATTTATAATTGAACGAAAATTCCGCCATCTTCTTCTTTGCACGGAAACACCTCAATATCTGATTTTCGGTCGCGCCTGCCTGCTTCATTTTCTTTCCACCCACAGCCATTTTTTTCAAACGCCCAAAAGTGAGTGACACAAATCATTTCTTCGCCCACAACCAGACCTTCATTTCCCAAGTGCGACCATTGATGTGGGCATCTTGGTTCCATCGCACAAACTTCCCCTGACTCTGAACGCCAAACAACAACCTCTTTTGGAGGGCGCCCAGCTGCTGGGTTGCTTTCTACCCACTCCATAATTTGTAGTGGCTTTAGCTGGCTGGAATCTTCAAGCACACAAACCCAATTGTTGCTTTCAGCCATACCATTTTCAACTTTGTTTTTATCTGTGCTATTTTCAGTTGCACCGTTTTCAGTTGTGTCAGTTCCCATAAATCACACTCTAAAATAATAATACTAATATTAGGCAGCTAGATGTTTGTATGTGTAGCAATACCGCTTAGTATTGCGATGTCTGGGCTACGCTTTTTTATATACCTGTCATAAATGTTGCGAAACGAGAAACTGGTGGACTTGAGAGGCATTTGCCATACAGCGATAGATTTCCAAAAGCGGTCAAGTTCAACATACCAAATGGAAAACTAGGTTTTGTTGCTTTTGATAACACAAGAGAGCCAACAATAAGGTTTTGTCGAGGTGATGAATTGGGCAAATATAAAATCAAACACACAACAAGGATGATTACAAGAATTGATTTAGATTTAGCCGATAGATATTTAAATGGATTTATAGAGAGTTTGAACAAAGAGATTAAGGGTTTTAGAAAGAAGACAAAAGATGTTTTCCTAACTCCATTTAAAGGATTGCGAAGAGATAGAGATGGGCGTCCCTTTTTTGAACTTCGCTAGTTTTTTTTAACTTTTTTAGCTGCTTTATCTTTGCTCTTTTTTTCTTTTCTTCTGGTTTGTTCTATTTGTTTTATTTATTCGCTTGCTTCATCCACTTTTTAGCGAAATCTACATACACAGGATTTATCTCTATGCCAAGCCACTCAACACCAAGCTCTTTTGCCACAACACACTCAGAGCCAGAGCCAGCAAAAGGAACCAAAATGCGGCCTGACTTGCCGTTTATTCGTGAACGAATTAAGCGACGTGTTAGTTCCATAGGTTTTTGCGTAGGGTGTTTCATAATGTTATGTTCTCTATGGTGCTTAATTTCAGACGGAGCAAATACATTGTCGTCACAATCATGACACATAAACCACCGCTCAGCTGCCCCAGCACCTCCCGCTAGGGCTGGAACTTTTATCACATCACGAGGTAATGCTCCCCCCTCATGAGCTTTATAAATTGTCTCTTTCCCATTGTTTCCCCCAAACCGACTTGCTGTGGCTGCTCGCACCTTTCCAATGGAATTGTTAATATAGGTCTCAGTATATGGTTCACGAATTTGGTCAATCTCTAATGTTGGACGAGGTTGGCCAGGTTTCCACAAACACAAAATTGACTCGTGGGAACGTTGCCAAAAAGTTGAAGATGGAACTGCTTTGTTTGTGTAATGCCAAGCAAGCCATCGCTGTTCTTCAATCGGATACATTGAAGATATTCTGGCTAAAATTTCGGCAAAACCATAGACATATATAATGCCATTATCGGCAAGCAACTCCAAACAACGCGCTAACCATTGATTGCTCCAAGCAAGATATTCTTCAAGTGGCATATTATCTTGGTTATTGCCAAAATCTTTGCCTATGTTATAAGGCGGGTCAACAATGATAACATCAAATTTATATCCTTCTATTTTTTGGGATAACACCTTTAGAGTGTCGCCATATATTAATCGTGACTTAAAAGGTGGGGAATTAGAAGGTGGCGAGCTATAAGATGTCACACATGAAGTTTTGACAGAGCTTGAATTTGATTTATTGCCCATCAACTCTAATTCCACTTGTTTCATACATATATTATGTCATTGGGGTATGACAATTTTGGACTTGAATTTGAGCGCTTTTTTAGGCGCCAGCACCAAATGCGCTAAAGCCAAGCATAGCTGCCCAAGCTACAACAAGCACGATGGCATGCCAGCGGGTTATTTTTGAACTAAACACTATAAACAAACCACCCAACACAATGACCCCAAGAGACATAGGCGTGATAATCGTAGTCAGCCTTCCATCGGCAACTGTGCCTGAACCAAGTATCCCAATCACGCCCCCCACAAACAGGCTATTTAAGACATTGCTTCCCAACAGGTTGCCCGTCAGTAAATCAATTTGTCCCCTTCTAGCAGATTGAATCCCCACAACTATTTCAGGTGCTGATGTTCCAACCGCCACCAAAGTCAAGCCCAAGAACCCAGTTTGGATTCCCACCTCATCGGCCAACCTTTTGACACCGCTTACTAAAAGCTGTGCGCTACCCACAGTTCCAGCAAGGCTCACCAATCCGCCAACTATCATTCGCCCCAAGCTCTCAGCCTTAAACCCGTGCTGATTAGGGCCAACAATATAGCCAACCACTTTTCCCATCCAGCTGTGCTCGGCTTCAATTTCTTCAGCCACCTCATCAGCGATTACATCGCCACCTATCTGAATTTTATTGACATAATAAAGCAACCACAAAGCAGGCCCCATAAGCACAAGAAGAATAATGCCCTCATAAAGCGAAAACTCCCCCTGAACGAACCAAGCAAAAATGCCACACGAAACAATAGATATAAGCGCCAAATATTTCACTCCCCTGCTCTTTAACCCAAGCGCCCCTGCCACCAAGATTGAGCCTCCCAAAACTAGGCTCAAGTTAGAGGCATTAGAGCCGACAATATTGCTAACCGCAAGGGGAAGGTCTTTTCCAGCAGAAAGGGCAGAGACGGTCAGCTCAGGAAGCGAAGTTCCAAACCCGACAAAAATCACACCAATAACCAACGTGGAAATACCCAGCTTCACCCCAATACGAACAGCAAACTCAACTAGAGCTTCACTTGTTAACCACAAGAACGCCAGCCCAAGCACCGAAAATATTATCGCCAAAGCCATACCTTAAAACTTAACAATTCAATTGGTGGAAAATGTTGATTTAATACAGTTTTTACAGATTATAAACCTACAAACACAAAAGAAAAGCAAAGGTAAATAAAGGCAAGCAAATAAAGTGGGCTTAAAAGTTTAATCTGCACCTACAGACGATGTTTCAAGAATCAAAACCTCACGTGGCTTAGAGCCTTCAGCTGGCCCCACCACACCTTGCTCTTCTAACAAATCCATTAAGCGACCAGCACGTGCAAACCCCACACGGAGCTTCCGCTGAAGCATTGAGGTTGAGCCTAACCCAGAACCAATTACCAATGTCTTTGCCTCTTCATATAGCTCGTCGTCATCTGCTCCACCAGCGATAACTTTTGAAGTCGTATTAATGCTTTTAGAAAATAATGGAATTGCAGTTATTAGTGCTGATCCTGAATT
>JAHRAM010000089.1 GCA_020027305.1 Acidimicrobiia bacterium
CGATAATGGGAAGCAATAAATGAGTGTTGGTGGTGAGTGCAAGTGTGGCAAGCCCAGTCCCAAGGGCAAGTGAGCCAGTATCGCCCATAAAAATTTGTGCAGGCGCTGCATTCCACCAAAGAAAGCCAACCCCAGCTCCAAGCATGGCAGCTGCAATAACTGCTAGATCTAAAGCATGATCTATCTGATAGAAATCTTGATTTCTAAATGCCCAAAAAGCAATGACCACAAATGCTCCAAACCCAAACTTCCCCACTAACAACTTTTCGCTCTATTGCCTGTGGGTTGAGCTGCTCTGGTTTTGCCTTTTCGTGCTCGCTCAGGTCTTGGTTATTTTTATCTGCTTGTAACATTTTTCAACCCTTTCAATCTTTGACTTAAATTTAGTCTGGAAATATAGGTTTGGAATAACTGGAATAGTTGGAACAGTTGGAATAGTTGGAACAACTGGAACAATTAAAGAGCAAACAAAACCTAATGGCTCATATTGAAAATACTAGTGAGTAAAGCCCAGCATAAGAAGTGCTAAAATTTTTATATCTTGGAGCATAACTTTTGAAGCAACCTGTTTTGCGATTAATTTTACGACCATTTGTTATGGGAGCAGTTCTTCTTTTTCTGGCGGTGGGGCTGGCATCTATGGGATTAGTGTCGTGCAGCCACAACTCTTTAGAGACAAAGGCTGAGGGAACCGAACCAGAAACTGAATCGTTGCTTGAAGATTTTCCTGTTGAAGTTGCGGGCGAGACAAAACAATCTTTTTCTATTGACACAACAGACACCACCGCACCCACCCCTAAAACCACAGCTACCACAACTGCAACCAACCAAAATCCAACTTCACTTCCTGATTGCTCCCCCACCTCAATTATTAACTCTGGGCTTAACGACTCTACTTTAGTAACGTGGCGTGACACAGTTGGAGTTTCTGGGGAAAAGCGTCAGCTGCTGGCTGAGTTCACGACCTGTTATGAGCCAGGCGAAGACCGAGTCACAAACATTGAAAAAATCGCCGACCTGACTAGAGGTGTCTCTATAGCCCCGAGCCAAACATTTTCTCTCAACAACCATATCGGGCAACGAACAATTGAAAACGGATTTGTGGCAGCCGATGCGCTATCTACCACTGAAGGGCTTTTTCCATCAGTTGGAGGAGGAATATCGCAATTCACAACTGCTCTTTTTAATGCAGCATTCTTTGCTGGGCTAGACATCACAGAGAGTCAGGCTCACACATATCATTTTCCCCGCTATCCAAACGGAAGAGAGGCAACCATCAACTGGTCGCCACCTATCGATTTGAAAATAAGAAACAACACCACTGACGACATCTTAATTTGGACTTCCTACCTGCCCGACCGCACAAGCGTTTTCATTTTTGGGGTGCCAGCGGCTGTGGTGGAAGAGCTTCCCCAAGAAAAAGTTACCCACCTTTCTAATT
Organism: Acidimicrobiia bacterium; assembly: GCA_020027305.1. Classification (GTDB taxonomy): domain Bacteria; phylum Actinomycetota; class Acidimicrobiia; order Acidimicrobiales; family Hopanoidiivorantaceae; genus JAHRAM01. The sequence continues at coordinate 1,442 of JAHRAM010000089.1, forward strand.
GCGCGAAAGTCACGACCACCCGCAAGCGCACATTTAATGATGGAACTATGGCAACCGATAAATTTGTCGCCATCTATCAAGATGCGCTGGGCGAGCCTTGCAGATAAATTTTGCTGACAAATCTTTTTATTAAAATAAATCGCCAAATATTTTGCCAAACCTTGTGGCTTTTTAAATTTCTGCCACCTCATTTAAACTCAATTATTAGAGAGCTAAACTAAGTCATTAGAGGGTAAGCAAGAGTTCAATTTAAATTCATGGCACAAAAAAGAGTTCAAGACGGCATCGGCGTAGTCGATTTGATGATTGGCTTTCCTTTCCACAACTTGCGAGCGGTTTATACCGACACTCGGCGCGGGTTGAAAGATGCTGCCTCCGATGAGCTGAAAATGCCTGCTGGGTATATGTTCAAAGATGTGCCAGGTGAGGCTGAAGAAAGTGTGACGCCCGAAGAAGTTATTGACGAGACTTTTTCGGCAATGGATAAAGAAGGAATTGAAAAGGGGCTCTTTGGTTTTTCTGAAACCGCAACGCTGGCAAAAAAACTTGCCCCTGAGCGAGTATATTTTGTGACAGAGTTTGAACCAAACAAAGGAATGGAAGAGGTTCGCCGAATTAAAGAGATTCACGCCGAGCATGGGTTGAGCGCTGTGTCGGTTTTCCCAGCTGGGTCATTTCCACAAGTGGCCGTCAGCGACCCATTGATGTATATCTTTTATGCTCTGTGTGTTGAGCTAGACATTGTCTGCATCTCAAATGCAGGAATCGCTGGCCCACGTTACCCTAGCTCAGTTCAACATGTGATGCATTTTGACCAAGTCTGTTATGACTTCCCCGAGTTGAAAATTGTAATGCGCCACGGGGCAGAACCCTGGGAGGCTCTGGCAGTCAAACTGATGCTCAAGTGGCCGAACCTGTTTTATATGCCTTCGGCGTTTGCGCCCAAGTATTACCCAGAGGCGATTATTAAATATGGCAACACTCGAGGGGCTGATAAGATTATGTATGCAGGATATTATCCATCAGGGCTAACGTTGGAACGCATATTTAGCGAGATGCAAGATGTGCCACTCAAGCCTGAAGTGTGGCCAAAGTTTTTGCGCGAAAACGCTCTGCAGGTTTTTAGGATGGGGTAAAAATCGAAAAAATACCAAACCATTATACAGTACAGCATATCCACTACCACCAAATGGGTTTTGACGCGATTGATTAGAGAGTCCAAAAAAAATGTAAAATTATGCTATGCCAGAAATCCGAAAGCCTGCTGTAAAAATCTATCAAGGAAAACGCACGCTCCTTGTAACCTCTTTTACAATTAAAGATTTTCTTTTAGATGATTTTTATACTGTTGATCGTTTAGATGTTCAAGAGAGAACAGGCAAGCAAAGAATGTTGGATGAACCCCGTATTAAAAGACTTGCCAAAGATTTGCTAGCCGCCAACAAGCTAGACGAGGCCTTTTTGCCAACCTCAGTTTTTCTTGCCACAAAAGGTGAAATTGAATATGATGAAACATCTAAAGAATTATTTTTCGATTATTCAAGTAATGAGAACATATGTCCATTTGATGTTGTTGACGGACAGCATAGAATAGAAGGCTTAATTGAGGCAGTTAAGCAAAGTGAAAACAAAGACTTATTAGATTTTCCTATATCTGTAGTTATAGCACCAAATTTAACTGAGGCAGAAAGAATGTTGCAATTTATAGTAGTAAACACCAAGCAAGAAAAGGTTAGCAAGGGAGTGTCTCAAACAATCATTGCAAGATTTACCGAAATGGATGGAATGGAGGATTTACCATACTTGCCAGATTGGCTCAACAGAGAAGTTAAAAAGGAAGAAAATTTTGACGCACTTGGAATAATCTTACGTTTGAATAATGACGATGACTCTATTTGGAAAAACAAAATTCAACTTGCCGATAAAAAGAAGGATGCCCAAGTCCATACAATCAAGCAAGAATCCTTTGCACCCTTACTTAAAAGGTATATATTTACAGCCAATCACCCCATAAATACAATTTTCCCACGAAAAGATAGCAAGTTTCAAAAACTTTTAAAGAACTTTTTTCAAGCCATAGCCAACGTCTTTGTTGACAGCTCAGATGATACTCCCAGCATAATATTTGGAACTATAGGCTTAGAATTTTCACTCTACATTTCAGGACCAGTTCTTAATCAATTGGCCCAAGAAAAACAATACACAGTGGAAGCTTTTGAAAACTGTATTTTCAATGTCTCCCCACAAGAGAACCCAGAAATGATGAATCCTGAATTTTGGAAACGAGGTGGATTAGCGGGTGGACTCAATAAGTCAGCTATCCAAAAGCTAGCCCAAGAATTTTGTGACGCGCTAGCCATTGAGAGTTCGGGCGAAATTCAAGTATAGTGCTAGTTCAAAATTTAAATCCTAGTCCCAACCACCAATTAAAATTTGACTACCCAAATATTAAAAATGCTCCCAAAAAATCTGGAGGCTATGTCATAACTGCATTTAACAACACAACTATTTACATTGGACAGTCTACAGATTTATCACGTCGAATGAAAGAACATCTTGATGGTCGCCAAATGGAACAACATACTCCAGTGGGTGTAGCATTTTGGTTTTATTACCAGCTAGAAAATGAATTAAATCTCAACAAACTTGAGAGAGGCTGGATTCAACAATATCAAATTGCCAGTAAAGGAAATTTACCACCACTCAATACAGCAACACCACCAGTTTAATTTTTAATTTCAATTGTTGTCAGCGGAACATTCAGTGTTTCTTTCTCGTTTTCAATAAATTGTTACTATAACAATAGATAGATGCAACACATAAAAATCAGCTAAAATATTTAATATGTTTCGCAGAAAAATTCGAGTCAAAAAAGATATTACTTTTGAAGAGATATTAGAACTCTTGCCAGAGCCAGATAGAACAATTGTTGAAGAGCTCTTTAACTCCCTATATCCCATCCCGATTTCACGGGACAATGGATAATTTAGAAGTATACCTAATCGGCATTCCTACAATATGCGCGATTTTAATTCCAAGCATACTTCTCCTACTGTATAGGCGAAAAGAAATAAATCTGACTCGATCACAGATTGAGGTTGACGACATTGAATTTCTCAAAAAAACCAATGATGGCGGAAGGCACGATAAAGTTATTGAGATAATCATAAACAATCACACTACAGATATTATGGTTCGAGTACTTAGCAAGCATTTTGAAATAGGCAAAAAGGCAACCAAAAACATAATTACTGACCTCCACAACAAATCTTTATAAGGGATGTCGATTCTAGCTAAATTGCCCTAGAGCTGTTTAACACACTCCTACCATATAACATTGACAAAATAAATGCCCCCCGTGTACCTCACAAAGAGGAATGGGGGGACTCTCACTTTTAATTATATAACAATCAAAAGCTCAATTCAGTATATTTATCACTCAAAATATTTAATCGAACATTTTGACACTTCATAGAATAAACAATGAATAATATTGCAATTTTCCGAATTTTGTCATATTTACATATTAAAAATGCCCCCCAGTGGGCCTCATGAAGAGGCATGGGGGGGCTCTCACTTTTAATTGTATAACAACTAAAAATATAATTTTCCGTCAATATGTTAAACACTTAAGCATTTGATGAACTATGTCATTGTCTAATCCATAATTTAATATACCGAATTGCTTTCTGCCCATTCACAAAAATCAATTAAACTATTCAATATGTTTCACAGAAAAATTTGGATAAAAAAGGACATCGTCCCCCATTCCTATAACAAGGGGCAATGGTGCAGCTTAGAAAAATATCAACGAGTTGTAAAATGAGTATCGTTAGAATCAACGCCATCACCGTTCCAGAAGATGCTGGGGATGAATTGCTGAAGCGCTTTGAAAAAAGGGCGGGCGAGGTTGAAAGTATGGAAGGGTTTGAGGGTTTTGAGTTGCTTCGCCCTACTGAAGGCAACACTTGGTATGTCTATACGAGATGGGCTTCCGAAGAAGCTTTTCAGGCTTGGGTTGAATCTCCTGAATTTGCTCGTGGGCATGCTCAATCAAGTTCAGGGGAAAAGCCAGTAGCACATGGTGCTGAGTTGCTATCGTTTGAAGTGGCGATGGCTGTTAGTAAGCAATAAAAATAAATCAACAAATTGGCAAGTTGCCATTTATGAATACACTTAGCGACAACCCAAAAAGACAAGACGAAAAAACTTCTGAGGAAAAATCAGCAGAAGAAAAGTCGTCAAGCGGCCCAATAGAAGTAACCTTCACCGATGAAGAACGTAGACGTTGGGCTGACCTTATAATTAAGCACCAGCTCCCTGCCCTTAAAAGACTGGCTCAAGAATAAGGCTCTGGCTATGGGAGAACTACGCTACCCCTCTAAAGACGAGCTTGCGACAATCACTGGAATGATAAAAGAAAATGATGGCGATTGTCTAGAAGTCGTCGACCAAAACTGGATTGACAGAGTTCACCAAGAAATGGCTGCCCTATCCCATAACGAGTATTTTGAAGACGGTTCAGCTGAATACAAAATTGCTTATCTGGCAGTCAACTTAACTCTGCTTCACATTTTTGCTGACGGAAACAAGCGAACTGGTTTATTAACCCTTGCCTGTATGCTCACTTATAACAATATGGAAGGTGCCTTAGCAGTCTCAAGTGAGACATACTTTTCAACCTTCAAAAAAATCGCTGATGACGGAACTGCTGGAAGGGAAGAAAATATCCAGCTACTCAAAAAGATTATTTTAGACGCCTGAGTTTAGACCCTTTTATCGCCTAAACAATCAAATGTGCAATTTCTTCCCGATTTTGCAGTTGTATTATTTTTTCTTTTTTATGGTAATGAAATGATTGTAAATTGGCAAATCTGGATCTTCAATATTGTTGCGTTTATGATTCTCATTTTGAAAATGTTCCGAATCAAGAAAAAAGATTTCCATTTTTTTCAATTCTTGATGCACACCATCAACACTAATATTACAATCCTTAAAAAATTTTCGTAATTGCAGTGGGCTATAAAAGGTCTTTTCATTTCCGCGTCTTAATAAATCGTCATCAAATCCAGACAAGTAATTATCATCATTATCATCGCGTTTTGGGCTTGAAGGCTCATCCTTTTTACCTTGCCCATCATTGAAATCATTCTTAGTTTTTGACCCATCATCCGAACGCCAGTATGTGTCAATTTCCCAAAACTTTCCAAACTCTACATTTACTAAAGCGTCTCTTTTTTCTTTTTTGTTCAATCCTTCTAAATGGGATACATCTAGGTATGAAAAAATTGTTGGGAAAAAGCCTATAAGCAACCCATTAGGAGCTAATTTCTCATATATGTCTTTTATCAATTCTTGATTCAAGGTTTCATCACCATCAATTGCCGAACATAAAATTATTGCATACTCAAAAGACTTTTCTTTAGGCTCCTCCTCTTTAGTGTCGCTAGTGTCCCCACATGGGGAAAACCCCTTATTATCATCACCCTCTTCTTTTGTTTCCACACTGTCATTGCCTTCGTCATTGTAGAAAAAATATCTTATTGTGCTTTTTTCCTTGTCGTCGTTATCGTTTTTATATTTATATATACATTGATAAACAATCTCTTCGTTGGGTTTTTTAATTATTGAATCATTGCGTAGCCTCAAACGCAAAAGTTCATACTTTAGCCTATCTTCTGGTGGAATAGCATTCTCTTTTTGGTTTTGCTTGTTCACCTCAATTGGCTCAGGATGGGAGCCAAGACAAATTAAAACTTTGCTACCTTTTTCAGTCTCACTTTCAGAACTGGAGGTATTATTTTTTTTCTGCCCACTAGATTCAAATTTGTCTTCCAAAATGGTTTGTGAAATTTTATACAATACTGAGTAATCACTATCCATATTCCAAGACATTCGATTATATTCATATGTGCGTTTTCTTTTAGTATTCATTATTCCAGCCCCTTCAGAAGATTGCGAACATAATTCCCTCGTTTATCTTCTTCGGTAAAAGAATCGCTATCATTTTGGTTATTGTCCATAACCACATTTTTTCTACCCTGAATTAAATATTGATAATAAACGGTATCTTTTCCCCAATGCATTTTTTTACTTTTAAGCCCCTGTTTAATTTTGCCTGAAGTTTCTGAACTATGAAAAAAGTATAGTTCCAAACTATTCAATTTAATATCTGCATCTGACAACAATTTTCGTAGTCTCAATGGGGTATACCGTAACTCTGGAGCAGCATCACCTAAATACCAGTTTTTCACCGAACAATTTTGAAGGTCGTACTCATTGAACTTCTGAAATTTTGCAAAATCTTCAAGGTTGATATTTTTCTCACCCTCTATTGGGTTTTTCTTTTCCTCTTCCAGTCTTTGACTTTCCTTTGCTGCATATTCCATATCTATGGCTGAAAAAACAGTGGCAAAAAACCCAATTAGTAAACCTTGGGCTTTTAATCTACTAGCTAAATAGTTCAACACTGTCTGGTTATGCTTATGAACCCCTACAGAAAGAGCATCTAAAATAATTATGGCATCAAGATCCTCAGTAGAGGTTTGTTTACATTTTGGCAAATTTAAAATTTCTTCTGTAGTAACGCTTTCAATTGTCAAATTATGACAATTTATTTCTTCTATTTCAAGTATTTTGTGTTTTAGCTTTTCTATATCATCTGTTCTTCGCTTTAAAATTAAAATTTTTCTTAAGGCTGGATTTGCCCCACCTTTTTCATCTTCGAGTAATTCACAAATGTGTTTAATTGCGCTATTATCTTTTGCCAAGCTATTGGGCATATGTTCAGAGGCTTCTTCAATGATACTCCGAGTGTTAAAATTGGAATATTTAGGATTAACATCCCAACGGGTTTGATAAGGTGAGCCCTCATAAAATGGCCCTTCTTTATCTGATTTATAGTTAAGGTGTTCTCTTAGAATTCTTTGCCTACCATATAAAAAGCCCTCAATATTTTCTATTTTTTCCAAAATTTCATAAATTAAGCTTTGTAATTTTTTATTAGTGTCTCCTGGCTCTAACGCATAATTCAAAATTGTCCAAGAGAGAATTTCATTTTTCAATTTTGCCAAATCAGCAAAATGTTCCTCACCACCTTTCCCTTTAGAATGTATAGGGTGTTCACCTTTTTCTATATCTCTACAATCTTTCTCACTATTATTTTGCCCCCCTACAAGCCCATTGGAAAGCTGTCGTTTATAAAATTTATTGTAATTTAATATATTTCGGCTTAATAGTTTTTCTTCGTTTTTAATTCTCTTATCAGTGTCAATATGTTTGACATCGTCTTTAAGATTAAATACCCATAAGACAAAATTCGCTACCCTTTTGACAAACAGTGGATAAACACAACGCATGGGTTGTGCAATTCTATAAAGCAATCTTGACCATTTGCTTTTTTCAATTTCTTTTATATCCCCTTTATACCTATAAAATTTCGCACGGTTTATTCCCGCATCATCATAGGCCCCAAAGAAATAATTTAATTTTGGCGTTAATTTATAATTGTAAGAGTATTCAGAAATAATTCTGCGTTTGCTCAACAACTCATAATATCTTTCTTCGGTTACTGCAGTAAAATTCTTTTTTAGATTATGCTTCCACAAATGAAGCAAACGTGGATTCTGCAATACATAATTTGTGAAGAAACGTAAAGATTTTTCAATTTCTGCGCGTCTTTCCTCACCCAACTTTTGCTTTTGTTGATCGAGTAAGTGGTCGAACTCTTGAAAATAAATCATCGCTAAAGCTTCTTCACGAACCTTAAATTCACTAATGTATGATGGATTCTTTTCAGATTTTTTATTAATAATCTTACGAGCAAGTTCCAATTGCTCTATATAGGCATGAGACCTTTCACCTGGATTGGCGTATTTATCTTCAACAACAAAAAGATAGCTAAGTTCGGGGTTTTCTAGTTTGTGGTTTTCTAATTTGTCAAAAACATCAAAGGCAAGGCGCAATTCTCGCACTTGATGCAAATCTCTATCTTGTTTTCTGTGTCTCCACTGCCAATAAATTATTCCACCAGCAACTAATGCTGCGCCAAGAGCAGTTATAAAGGTGATAAATTCACCGACGTTATTAAAAAACAGCCAGAAATTCTCATCCGTATTACCTAAATTCATATATTTAACTTTATTAAAAGCACACGAAATTTTACAATTAATTTCTTATCACGTTAATAT
>JAHRAM010000102.1 GCA_020027305.1 Acidimicrobiia bacterium
CTCAAAAGACTTATAACGTAGCATTTGTGGGCATATATCACAAGCTCTGCGATCTCTACAAATTAGTTTTTGTGTAGCTAAATAACCATTGATTGGATTTTGTATTTTGCAATTTATTTTGTATAGGTACATCCTATGTTCTTTCAATGTCTTGGTTGCTTTGACAAAACAGCTTTGCCCTGCCATACATAACTAAAATTAAATTCAAGCTACTAATAGCTTTGAAATTCAAACTTTAAAAAAAATTGTCTCAGGTGGGTACTAACATTGATATTCAAATAAGAAAATGAATACAGATAATAAACCCAAAGACGGATATATATTTGACTACATTTCAGGGAAAGAAATAAAAGCTACCCCTGAAGAAGTTGAAGCTGTTCAAGTTTTTGCCAAACAATTGGTTGAAGATTATGGCTACCCTAAAGAACATATCCAAACACGGCCACAATTTAGGGTTAAGGCAAGACCGTCTGACACAAAGAAAGAATATCCTGTTGACATCGCTGTTTTCTCAGACACCAAAAAACAAGAAGATGACACTCACATAATCGTTGAATGTAAAAAAGAAAATAGAAAAGATGGAAAAACACAACTCCAAGACTATTTAAGGTTTTCAAAGGCAAATTTGGGTGTTTGGTTCAATGGTGATGAGCGACTGTTTTTAAGAAAAATTGAAAAAGATGGAAAAGTTGAATTTGAAGAAATTCCAAATATTCCACAATCTGGACAACGAGTTGAAGATATCGGAAATTTCAAAAGGAAAGATCTTAAACCAACACACAATTTAAAAGCAACCTTTCGGGCGATTAGAAATCATTTAGCTGCAAATACAGTTGGCGCAACAAGAGATGAGGTTTTAGCTCAACAACTCATTAATATTATTTTTTGCAAAATTTATGATGAAAGTTTTACTGAGCCAAATGACATGGTTGCTTTTAGGGCTGGGGTTGATGAAGCTCCGAGTGTAGTAAAGGATAGAATGCTGAACCTTTTTACTGAAGTCAAAAAGAAATATGAAGAGGTTCTAGATGATAGCGATGCGATTACGCTTGATGCAAAATCTGTCGCTTATGTTGTCGGAGAATTGCAAAGTTATTGCTTGATTGAAGCAGAGCGGGATGTTGTTGCTGATGCTTTTGAAACATTTATTGGGCATGCACTTAAAGGTGGGCAAGGGCAATTCTTTACCCCAAGAAATGTTGTGAAAATGATGGTCGAAATTTTAAATCCCAATATTGATGATTCAATTATTGACCCAGCATGTGGTAGTGGCGGGTTTTTAATTGAGGCATTGCGGTATGTTTGGCGAAAGTTTGATGCAGATGGCGAAAAATATAAGTGGAGCAAAAATCAACTTCAGGGTGAAAAAATTGATTATGCTTCAAACAAAATTAGAGGAATTGACAAAGACTCCTTTTTGTCAAAAGTTGCTAAAGCGTACATGACAATTATCGGAGATGGGAAAAGTGGAATTTTTGTTGAAGATAGTTTAGATGTTCAAGAGAATTGGGGGCAAGCTACTAGGCAAAAAATTGAATTGGGCAAATTTTCTGTTCTCTTAACGAATCCGCCTTTTGGTTCAAAAATTCCTATTCGAGGTGAAGATAAATTAAAGCAATTTGAGTTAGGACACAAATGGAAGGTTGACAAAGAAACTGATGATTGGGAAAAAGGAAAGGTAAAAGATAAAGAAGCACCTCAAATTCTATTTATTGAAAGGTGCTTACAGCTACTTAAAGAGGGCGGAAGAATGGCAATAGTTTTACCAGATGGAATTTATGGTAATACCCAGCTTGGATATATAAGAAAATATTTACTTCAAAAAGCAAGGTTAGTTGCTGTCATTGATGTTCCTACCGAGACTTTTATGCCAAATACGTCTACAAAAACAAGTATTTTGATTGCACAAAAGTTGGCTAAAGAAGAGGTTACAGAAAATTACCCAGTTTTTATGATGTCTGCTGAAACATGTGGGCATGATAGAAGAGGGAATCTTAGAGATGAAGATGATATTGTCGAAATTCCAATTGAATTCAGAAACTGGGCAAAAGAAAATGATTTTAACTTTTGATGTGAGGCAATTATGGCACTAAGAGTTGTTAGTGTTCCGATTAAAAGCATTATAGAAAATGATCGTTTTGAGCCACGGTTTTTTTATAATCAAATGAAATTAAAAAAAGTGTTTGATAAATATGGGTATCAAAAATTGAACAATTTGGCAACTACGCAAAGTGGCTCAACTCCTGAGCATAATGTGGAACGAAAAAGTCAAGATGACCATTACTTTATTAAGTCTGCTGATGTAAAAAGGTATAATTTAAATTTTTCCACCATGAGTTTTGTTTCCAAGGAAATTCATGCAAGTAGAATAAATTTTAAAGTTGTCCCAAATGACATTTTGTTGTCAAACACAGGAAAGTATCTGGGATTTTCATGCGCTGTTCCCAAAGCACTTGAAGAGGCAACAACAAACCAAAATGTAATTAGAATAAGGCTCAAAAAAGATGTAGAAAAACCTTTTACCCCTTACTACATTTTGGCACTATTGAATTCTTTATTTGGACAGATTCAAATAGAATCTCTTTTGACATTAACCGGACAAAAATATTTAAGCATTGAAAAATTTAAGAATTTTAAAATTCCTATATTAGAAAAGAAAGCCGTTGAAAAAATCAGCTTAAAAACAAGTACAGCAATAGAGTGCGAGCAGAACTCATTGGAAATCGTTACACAGGCACAA
>JAHRAM010000108.1 GCA_020027305.1 Acidimicrobiia bacterium
ATAAATGACCGCGATGGCAATATTTGGTGCTGGGGTGATTTTAATAATCCTAGAAAGTCGCCCGTTAGCAATGCTAATTTATACTAAATCAATAGTCGTGTAGAATTAAAACATGTCGCGCAAAAGCTCAAAAAAGAGAAAGAATGCCCGAAACAAAAAGGCAAACCATGGGCGAAAGCCAAATCTCGGGCGAAACTAGAGACGGCACTGAGTTAAACTTTTCTCCTGTAACACCCTCTAATTCTAAGTCGCCTTCGGGTAGTTCGAAAACTCCGACATTTTATTTTGACGATGGCTGTTCGTTTTGTGTAAAGAGTGCTGGGCGGTTGGAGCGATTGGGTGGAGGGTCGATTCAGTTAGAGCCGCTTGGATTGGCGCCGCCTATCAGTGGGGCTGGCACGGAAATTGATAAGCAGGGATTTGAAAGAGATGACGGCAAGGCTGCTATTAGTGAATTAAGTTCTGAGCAATCTTTTCAAGAGCAAGAAAATTTTGAAACCGCGAGATACCGAGACAGCAACGGCGATATTTTTAGCGGCCACCTGGCAATTGCTTCGGCACTTCGTGAAAGCCCTCGACGTCTGACGAGATGGGCAGGCACGGTTATGAAAATACTTGGCCCAATTTCAAAGGCTATTTATAAAGTTGTGGCACGGCACCGACATCAAATAAAAGCCACAGGATTTAAGCACCAGTGCCAAAGCACTGATTAGTCTTCACAAATGAAATCTTCAGCCAGAACTTCGGCTGCCGTGTCTTCATCGTGTTCAAACTGAATCACGTTAATGTCTGTGAACCTGTCGCGGAGCCATCCGTCTCCTGCATCCAGCAAGCCGAGCTTGCGACAGTTTGGAACAATCTTTGAAAATAGCATCTGCTGAAAAACCGCCCGCTCAGGTGGAACATCCATAAAGTATTCCATCATCGGGCGAACTGGCACACCCAACCGCTCCCAGATTTCTTGCCCCAAGAAGCGGTCGCGCATCCTGACAGCTGCCTCAAAGGCAAACTCTTGGCGGTCGCGCAACTCAGCAGTTGTTAGCCCTTGATAATATTCCTTGAGCGAGAGAACGCCGAACGCCACATGGCGAGCCTCATCTGCCATAACATATTTAAGCAACTCCTTCAGCAACGGCTCTTCGGTGGCGGCGCGCATAAACCCAAACGCAGCCAGTGCCAGCCCCTCAATCATAATCTGCATTCCCAGATAAGTCATATCCCAACGGCTGTCGTTGATGATGTCATCAATAAGCATCTGAAGGTGGGTGTTAACTGGATACGGATTGCCCAGCTTGGTGTTTAGATATTTGCTAAAGACTTCTACGTGGCGGGCTTCATCTACCACTTGGGTGGCAGCATAATATTTGGCGTCAATCCACGGAACGGTCTCAACAATCTTTGCCGTGCAAAGCAGAGCGCCCTGTTCGCCATGAAGAAACTGGCTCAGCCGCCAACGCACTTGCTCAACGCCGAGTGCTTCCCATTCTTTGTCGCCAAAATGATGGAGGGGCGAACCTGGGTCGGTGAAATCTTCTCTGGCTGGGGGCAACCCCTTGATTTGGTGTAACACCTGAACTGGGTCAACCTCAATGCTCCAATCAAGGTCGGTTTCGGCGTTCCACTGAGACACCTTTGCCTTTTCATATAGCTTTTCTAGCTGGGCGCGTTTGCCTTTTTCGTAATCCCAAGTGAAAACGGCATCGGAATTGTCAGGGGTGATGTGTTCAATGTTGCCATAGTCACGGGTTTCACACAACAGCAGGATGCGCTCAATGTCGTTTGCTCTCTTTCCGCCTAGGATTTCTTCTTCTGAGCGATAGCCTGCGCCATTTGAATCTGTGCCTTTTGCGTTCGCTCCGTTTGTCTCAGCTCCGTTTGTCTGGGCTGTTTTTTCTACTTCTTCTGTGGTCATTTTGCTGACCCCCCTTTTTACGAGTTTTTCGGCTTGGTTATATTTTAGTGTTTTTTTGGTGATTGCATAATAATTGTCTATTGTTAGTTTGTGGAAATATCAACGGGCGGATGGAGATTGTAATAAATATGTAAGTTGTAATGAATATGTTAGTTTGTGGAAATATCAACGGGCGGATGGAAATTGTAATAAATATGTAAGTTGTAATGAATATGTTAGTTTATGGAAATATCAACGGGCGGATGGAAATTGTAATTAATATGTAAGTTGTAATGAATACAATTTTGGCGATTTAGAAAGTCTCAATTTTTGACAAGCCCTAATTTTTGACATTATATATATGAATGTGTATGAATGTATATGAATATATGATATATGGAAATGTAGAGAGACACATAGAGTTAGAGACACATAGAGTTAGAGCGTATAGAACCGCAAAAAATATATAGGAACAAAAATGAAGCACAAAGATGAATGATTTGGTAAAAATTTAAGCATTCATTAAGCTAAAAGAGTATTGGGGCTCGTGCTAGTATTAAACTAAATCTCCAAATTACAAATATATAATTCAAACAATCAACAAAATTAGGAAGGAATAATATGAAATCCATCTTTAAAAAGAAAAATCTACTTTTGCTTGGTGCTACTTTTGCATCAATAGCACTTGTAGCTGCCGCTTGTAATCACAACGACTCTTCGGTAAGTAGTGAAACCACAGCTAGAACTGCGTCGGGGCCTGGTCCAAAAGTCGGTTTAGTCTTTGACATCGGTGGAAGGGGCGACCAGTCGTTTAATGACTCCGCTGCTGCTGGTGTAGAACGTGCCAAATCTGAGCTAAGTGCTACTGTAAGTGAAGTTAGCCCTAACGCGGCTGGTGACAACCGAGAAGAATTGCTTCGACTTCAAGCTGAAAATCAAGACATTATTATTGGAGTAGGGTTCTTATTTGGTCCTGATATTGAAAAAGTTGCTATCGACACCCCAGAAAAGAAATTTGCAATTGTTGATGGCGGCCCAAACGATACATCTCCAAGTAACTTGGCACACCTACTATTTGCCGAACATGAAGGCTCTTATCTTGTAGGTGTAGCAGCTGGGCTCAAAACCAAAACAAATAAAGTTGGTTTCATTGGCGGCGTAAATATTTCGCTCATCCAAAAATTTGAAGCAGGCTTTGTTGCTGGTGTGAAATCAGTGAATGCAAATGCTGAAGTTGAAGTTCGCTATATTACAGAGCCACCTGACTTTGATGGGTTTAATGATCCTGCAAGAGCAAAAGTTATTTCACACGCCATGTATGAAAGTGGCATAGATATTATTTATCACGCAGCTGGTGGTTCTGGCGCAGGACTTTTTGCCGATGCAAAAGAATTCAGCGAAGAAATGGAAACTAAAGTTTGGGCAATCGGTGTTGACTCTGACCAATATAACACGGTTAGTGATGACTTAAAACCTTACATTCTAACCTCAATGCTTAAACGGGTTGATAGTGCTGTGTTTGGCATCATTCAAGATGTTGACAATAACAACTTCATTGGCGGCACAACTCCGCTCGTCTATAGCCTCGCAACTGATGGCGTAGGGTATTCCACAAGTGGTGGTTTTGTAGATGACATTGTCGACCAACTAGAAAAGGCAAAGCAGGATATCATCAACGGAACGATTCAAGTTCCAAGTAGTCCCACTCCGTAAGATGATAGGTTAAGCTAAACCAGTTTAAGGCAATTAAAACAGCCTCGGGTTTGTTGTGGAGATTGACATATGTCAACCACCAATAGCGGAACCGAGGCTGTTCGCCTTACAGATATAACAAAAACCTTTCCTGGCATTGTCGCTAACGACAAAATTAATCTCACCATAAATACTGGTGAGATTCATTCAATATGTGGTGAAAACGGTGCGGGCAAATCGGTGCTTATGAAAATTCTCTATGGCATTCATTCTCCTGACTCTGGTGAAATTCATATAAACGGCAAGCGCGTTGACTTCCATTCCCCCAAAGATGCCATTGCACATGGCATCGGCATGGTTCATCAGCACTTTATGCTGGCAGACAACCTGACCGTGCTTGAAAATATTATTCTTGGCTCAGAGCCATACCACATCCCTTATATAAACATCAACTTCAGCAAAGCTAAAAGAGAAATCGGTGAGCTAAACGAATCCTATGGGCTAAACATTGATTTAGACCGCACTATCGACACACTATCAATCGGGCAACTTCAGCGGGTGGAAATTATTAAAGCCCTCTATCGTGGCGCAAAGATTTTAATCTTGGATGAGCCGACTGCGTGTTTGGTGCCACAAGAAGTTGATGAACTGTTTAACAACATCCGCGAAATGGATGCAAAGGGAGACACAATTATATTCATTGACCACAAGCTAGATGAGGTGCTTGAGATTTCTGAACGTATAACAGTTTTGCGTGGGGGGAAAACTGTCGCCACAGTAGAAAAGGAAAACACCGATACCAAGCAACTGGCAGAGCTGATGATTGGCTCTAGCCTACCCACCCCACAAGGCGTGCCAGAAACTGTTACCAACCAAGCGGCGCTCAAGGTGCAAAACCTTCATGTGAAAGGCGACCGTGGCGAAGAGGCTGTTCGCGGAGTTGACTTCCACATCAACAAAGGTGAGATAGTCGGCATCGCTGGCGTGGAAGGCAACGGGCAAATTGAGCTGATTCAATGCCTGCTTGGAATTCGTAATGCCGAACAAGGCTCTATTGAAATGCTTGAACATAATAAAGGTGTAGTAAACGGAAGCACTGAAAATAATGAAGAGCAAACCAAACTAATTAATATTACTTCAACCCCTGTCAGCGACCGAAGAATCTCTGGCTTGGGCTACATTCCTTCTGACCGATTCAAACTCGGTATTTTACCACAGGCACCCCTCTGGGAAAATGCAATGCTAGGGCATCAACGCCAGCAGCCTTACAGTCGCTCTGGGTTTTGGATAACTAAGAGACAATCCATTCAACAAACTGAAAAAATTATCGATGAATTTGATGTGAGAACCCCTAGTAGCCAAGTTGCTATCCATGCTCTGTCTGGAGGCAACCAGCAAAAACTTGTTATCGGCAGAGAGATGGTGATGAACCTTTCAGTGCTTCTAGCCGCACACCCCACCAGAGGAATTGATGTAGGCGCCCAAGCAGCAGTTTGGGATCAGCTCAGAGTTGCAAAATCAAAGGGATTAGCAATTCTTTTAATATCGGCTGACCTAGATGAGTTACTCGGGCTATCAGATCGCCTGCTGGTAATCTTGCGTGGAAATATCACAGCTGACCTTGACCCAGACACGATAACAGCTAGAGATTTGGGAATACACATGACTGGGGCAGAGGGTGAACTCTCAAAAGTCTAACAACTTCCGCTCATTTGGGTTAGGGATTTCTACTTCTTTAGCTGCAATTCTTCTCTCGCTTATTATCGCTTCTCTCATTTTGCTGATAAGTGGAAGTAACCCACTTCAAGCATATTGGGATTTAATTGAGCGGGGTGTTCGCATTGATATAATTTTTAATATTCTAAACCGCGCAATGCCACTTTATGTTTCAGCTATTGCAGTTGCCATCGGCTTTAGAATGAACCTTTTTAATATCGGTGTCGAAGGACAATATGCAATAGCTGCAATCATTGCCGCGCAAGTCGGTGCAAAGGTTGGTGTCGACTTGCCTGGGTTTCTCGGTATTCTTAACGGCCCCATTCATATTTTAATTATTTTGCTAACAGCTATGGCAGTAGGGGCAGCTTGGGCTGGAATTGCGGGAGTGCTAAAAGTTACAAGTGGCATTCATGAGGTTATCTCTACCATTATGCTCAATGCCATCAGCGGCAGTTTCTTAATAGCTTTGCTTCTAAAGGAATGGAAGCTCGATGACGAGGATATTTTCCAAACCGCCACCATTCCTAAATCAGGAAGGTTGCCAGCACTAGCGAAAGTTACAGAGCCTGGTACGGCTGTGCTTAGCAGTTTTCTTATTATTGCACTCATAGTCGGGGTGGCATACTGGATTTATGTCTACAAAACTCGACCAGGATTTGACCTTCGCGCAAGTGGAATGAACCCATTGGCTGCTCAAGCATCTGGAGTGTCACCAGTAAAAACTATCCTGATTGCAATGTTGCTTAGTGGAGCAATTGCAGGGCTTGTTGGTATGCCAGAGCTACTTGGCCCAGCTGGCAAACCTTACTATCACGATTCGTTTGTCGGCATGCTGGGATTTAATGGAATTGCTGTGGCTCTATTAGGGCAAAATCATCCTGGCGGCATTGCCCTTTCTGCACTATTTATTTCCTTTATTGACACCACTTCCATCGTTTTAGATGCCAATGATTCCACACCCAAAGAGATAATTGATATTATGATAGGCATCATAATCTTCGTTATGGTTATCGCATTTGGGTATTCTAAAAAGATTCGTGAAGCCAATGAAGCCAAGCAAAGCGCATTAGTACTGGCCAAAAATGGAAGTAGCCCGCCAACCTAAAATAAAACTACAAAATTTCAATAAACCATGACCACAACAGAACCAGAAAAAACAAATAATCCGATAGACGCTCCCACAAATGGAAGTGAACACAGCGGGCAAGCAAGACTTCCGAGTGTTTCAATTTTAGATGCCACTCGCGCAAGTTTTTCGAACCTGTTCAAAAAACATCGCTGGCTACTTTGGATATTTTTATCTATTGCCGGTGTATTCCTGCTCACCATCACAGAGTTTTTTGCAGTTCCTGAAACTATGGATTTAACTTCATCTGGCACTTGGCGAGTTGCTTTAGCGTATTCAGTTCCAATTATGATGGCAGGACTAGGTGGACTATTTGCTGAACGTGCAGGAGTTGTAAATATCGGGCTAGAAGGAATGATGATTCTTGGAACTTGGTTCGGCGCTTGGGGTTCTAACACAGACCTTTTTATCACACAACTCCCAGATTGGTTTAACGGACCGTGGTCTGGGCTATTCTTTGGAGTTATTGGCGGCGGATTAGGGGGCTTGCTCCATGCCCTTGCCACTGTGACATTTGGAATTGACCATATCGTGTCAGGTGTAGCAATTAATTTAATGGCATTTGGTACAACACGATACCTCTCTAGTAAAACTTTTGCGACCAAACCTCTTGAAGGGGGTGGACTTACAAAATCGCCCAGTTTAGACAAATTTCAAGAATTGGATATTCCGCTCCTTTCTGGAATATTAGAAAGTATTGAAAAACTTAAATGGTTCTTCATTTCTGACTTCGCACGTATTTTGCATGGGCTTACCACCAAACTTTCATGGGCAACAGTTTTAGCTTATGCTTTTGTGCCGTTTGTGGTTTGGTTACTTTGGCGAACTTCTTTTGGGCTTCGCCTGAGAAGTTGTGGCGAGCACCCAGTGGCAGCTGATAGCTTAGGTGTAAATGTCTACAAATATAAGTATTATGCAGTAACGATTTCTGGAATGTGTGCTGGGTTTGCTGGTGCCTTTCTAGCAATTCACTTAACTGCGGGGGCTGGATATAGTGAAGGCCAAACTAATGGACGAGGATTTATTGGTCTGGCAACTCTTATCTTTGGCAACTGGAAACCAGTTGGCACTGCCCTAGGGGCAGTGCTGTTTGGCTTTGCTGATGTTGTGCAACTTAGAGACGTAAATGCAATACACGCGTTGCTGCTACTAGTTTCTATTTTGCTATTTGCGTTCACTTTGATTGCATTAATTAGATATGCCTCCACAGGCTTTTCCAACAGAAAATATCTAATACAAGTAATTGGAACTTTAATTGGAGCAGCCACAATATTTGTTTGGTATATGACTACAAAAACTGTTCCCACTGGATTTCCGCAAGCAATCCCACATATGTCTGTCTTAGCTGTGCTAATTTTTGGGGCTACAAGATTGCGAGCGCCAGCCGCTGTAGGAATGCAATATAGACGCGGGCATGAGAATTAGTTAGCACAAATTAAAGCGCCCAAAAACAAGCAAGCAAAAAGCCTCACAATAAAAATCAATGCCCGACATTAATTGGCAGGAACTTTATAAGACCGCCACTGAAACCACCAAACTTTCTTACTCCCCTTATTCCAACTTCCCAGTCGGTGCTGCTGGCATAACTAAGAGTGGAAAAATCGTCATCGGTTGCAATTTTGAAAATGCATCATACGGGCTGACTTTGTGTGCCGAGTGCAGCCTAGTTTCCAACCTCCACACTTCTGGCGAATGGAATGAAGGCAACCCACTTATGGCGGTTGCAGTTGTCGATAAAAATGGCGACCCCTGTGCACCTTGTGGTCGTTGCCGACAATTGCTGCTGGAAGCGGGCGGAACTGGCTTGTTGGTGAATGAGGTTTTGCTCGATGAGTTGCTGCCTAATTCCTTTAAGCCCGAAGACCTTAATAACCAATGAACCAAACGAAGAGCCGCCCAAACAATTAAATCAAAAAACCGACTTAAACGATTAACCCGCCAAAATGAACATCGTAGACATCTTGCTCGCTAAAAGGGGCGGGGAAGCCCTAAACGAAGAACAAATCAACTTCTTCATTGAGTCTTACACCGCTGGCACTGTTACTGACGAACAGGCCTCTGCTTTGCTGATGGCGATTTATTTTCAGGGGTTAAACACGAGCGAGCTTGCCACTTGGACAAAAGCCATGATTGACTCTGGTGAGCGACTTGACCTTTCAAGCCTGAGCGCCCCAACCGTAGACAAGCATTCCACTGGTGGCGTGGGCGATAAAGTTTCGCTGGTGCTTGCCCCCCTAGTGGCAGCCTGTGGGGCAGCCGTGCCACAACTTTCTGGGCGAGGGCTTGGGCACACTGGCGGAACCCTTGACAAACTGGAATCCATTTCGGGCTTCAACGTCAATTTGACCGCTAGTGAAATCGTCTCTCAGCTAGATAACATCGGCGTTGTGATTTGTGCTGCCACTGAAAACTTGGCGCCCGCCGACAAAAAACTTTATGCCCTGAGAGATGTCACGGCTACAGTTGAATCCATTCCGCTCATTTCCAGCTCAATAATGAGCAAAAAAATCGCAGAGGGCACGGAGTCGCTGGTGCTAGATGTGAAAGTCGGCTCGGGGGCGTTTATGAAAACCCTAGATTTGGCAACCGAGTTGGCAGAGACGATGGTGGCAATCGGCAAGGAGCATTCTGTTAACACGGCAGCCATGCTCACAAACATGGATTTGCCGTTAGGAAACACTGCTGGCAACGCCCTTGAGGTGGAAGAAACTTTGGAGTGTTTGGCGGGTGGCGGGCCAAGTGACCTGCGCGAAATCACATTGGCGCTGGCACAAGAAATGCTAGAGCTGGCTGGCGTGAGCGCTGACCCTGCGAACGTGCTTGATTCTGGCAAGGCAATGGATAGCTGGCGGAAAATGATTTTGGCTCAGTCGGGCGACCCCGATGCTCCACTCCCCACCACTGACATTGTAGAAGTAATGACCGCTGGCGATTTTGGGTGCAGCAGTTCTGCGCCTTATTTGGCAAACTTAGATGCCTATGCGTTGGGGATTGCAGCTTGGCGACTTGGGGCTGGTCGCTCTAAGAAATCAGAGCCTGTGAGCTTCCCCGCTGGAATTCGCTGGCTGGCAAAACCGGGCGATGAGATGACGCATAAAATGACTGCCGAGCAGCCACTTTTGGAACTCTATACAGAAGATGAAAAATTACTTCCGCTGGCTAAAGCAGATTTGTTTGGTGATAGTGATGCTGAAGCTCATCCTCCAATTGTATTTGCTAAAAATCCAACTGCCGGCGCCGAACTCATCCACAAAAAGATAAAGTGATTTCACCCACAAAAAGATAAAGTAAGAATATGGGCGACACAAACACCGAAAGTCTTGACCTCTCTAAGCCTGAACGGAATTTCTCCGAACTCGATTTGTCTGAACTTGACTTATCTGCGCTTGACTTGCCTGCGCTTGAGCGAGATGGCTTCCTTGCGATTCCCGACTTCGTATCTGAGGCGAGCTGCCTTGCCCTTAGAGAACGAGCTTTAGAGATTGTTGCCAACACCGATTTTGCCAAAATCGCCTCGGTGTTTTCAACCACCGAGAAATCACACACCCAAGATGATTATTTCTTAGACTCTGCCAGCCAAGTCAAGTGCTTCTTAGAAAAAGATGCTGCTGATGCTGGCGGAAACTTGGTTGCCGACTTTGCTGGCGGTGAGAAATCTAGCCTAGATTGTGCCATCAACAAAATCGGGCATGCCCAACACGACCTAGACAATGAGTTTGAGAGATTTTCTTACACGCCCGAACTCGCTGCTGTGGCAAGGGCGATAGGTTTTGAAAAACCCCTGCTCATTCAGGCGATGTATATTTTCAAGGCGCCAAAGACTGGCGGAGAGGTGGTGGCACACACCGACCATCCGTTCTTATGGACAGAGCCACAAACGGTTATGGGATTTTGGTTTGCCATTGATGACGCCACTGAAGAAAACGGGTGCCTGTGGGCGATGCCTGGCGGGCACAAAACCGAGCCAATCAGACAGCGGGTGAAACGAGATGGCACGGCTGAAATCTTTGACGACACGCCTTTTGACACCAGCAAATTCGTGCCGCTTCCTGCTAAGCGGGGAACTTTGATAATCCTTGACGGAAAGCTCCCCCACTTGAGCGAGCATAACCATTCCGATAAATCCCGCCACGCCTACACACTTCACATTATTGAAGGCGATGAATCTAAGGCAAAATATCTTGACGACAACTGGCTTCAGCGGAGCAGCGACCTTCCCTTTCGTGATTTATATGAAGTCGTGAAATCTTTATGAGGTTTAGGTACTGTGATAACTAATTGTGTTAGGCGATAGCGGATGAATATGGAAAGTTGAAAATGCTGACGACCGCCGAGATAAAAGAGTTCCCCAAGGTGATGCTGCACGACCACCTGGATGGTGGTGTTCGGATTGACACCCTCATTGAGCTGGCGCAACAAATCGGCTATGAAAAGCTGCCAACCTATGATGCCAGCGAGCTGCAGAAATATATTTTGGGCAACTCCGCTCGGGGCAAGCTGGAACTTTATTTGGAAACCTTTGACCACACGATTGCTGTAATGCAAACTGCGCCCGCGCTTGAGCGGATTGCCTATGAGTTCGGGCAAGACATGGCAAACGATGGTGTGATTTATGCTGAAAGTCGCTTTGCCCCAGCACTTTTTATTGAGGGGGGGCTTTCACTTGATGAGGTAATGCTTGCCACTAGTGCTGGCTTTGAGCGGGCAGAAAAAGAATTTGGGATTGTGATAAAAATCCTTGCTTGTGGGATGAAACAAATGGAGCCTTCCACTGAAATTGCCGAGTTGGCACTTCGCTTTATGGACGAAGGGAATAGTGGCGGCGAGAATGGCAGCGGGAATTATGACGTGAAAAAAGTTGTGGGGTTTGACTTGGCTGGCCCAGAAGAGGGATTTTTATGTTCCAAACATATTGAGGCAATTGAGGTTGCTCGTGAAGGCGGGCTTTCAATAACGCTTCACGCTGGCGAAGGAGCAGGGCTTGACTCAATTAAAGACGCTGTGGAATCTGGGGCAGAGCGACTGGGGCATGGTGTGAGAATTATTGACGACATTGGTTTTGGAAATGAAAATGACACAGAAAGTGGTGGTGAAAATGACACAGCAAGTGGCAGTGAAAACAGCACAAGTGATAGCGAGATAAAATTAAGGCAGCTTTCTAAACAGATTAGAGACCAACAAATTCCCCTTGAAGTATGCCCGACATCAAACATCCATACTGGGATTTCCGATGCATTTGAAACTCATCCCATCGCTCCATTGTTTAACGCTGGGTTCAACATAACCTTAAACACCGACAATCGCCTGATGAGCGACATCACTTTGTCTGCCGAATTTGAAAACTGCCAAACTGCTTTTGGGTGGGGTGAGGCAGAGTTCAGAAAGTTAACCGAAAATGGTATTCGTGCGGCGTTTTGTTCGGAGGTGGAAAAAGAGGCTCTACTTCAAAGGCTTTAAGGCTCTAGGGGGGCTGAATTCCATATTGGCGGTCGCCTGCATCCCCCAGCCCAGGCACAATATATCCATTTTCGTTTAGGTCGGGGTCAACCGCTGCCACAGTGACCGACTCAACCAAATCTGAAGCCACCAATTTGTCAAGCCCATCTTGGGATGCCAAAACACAAACTGCATGGAGCTCAGATGCTCCCCGCTCAACCAGAACTTCCAAAGTTGAAATCAGCGACCCGCCCGTGGCAAGCATCGGGTCAAGCACTAGGAGCATTCGCCCGCTCATATCGCTTGGCAGTTTGTCGGCATAGAGGTGGGGGCGGAGCGTGGTTTCATCTCGCGCCATTCCCACAAACCCAACTTGTGCCTCGGGCAAAAGCGTTAAAGATGCCTCCAACATTCCCAGCCCTGCCCTAAGCACGGGAACGAGGAGCGGAATAGTTTTCAACCGCTCACCCTTAGCGGGCGCCAATGGAGTTTGCACCTCAAACTCAATAACTGGATGGTCGCGAAGTGCCTCATATAAGAGGTGGCTGCTCACCCGAGTTAGGGCCTCCCGAAAAGGCTTTGCCTCAGTGCTTGAGTCGCGAATAATAGAAAGCGACTCCGACACCAGCGGATGATCAACGATGTTTATTTTCATATCTGTTTTCCCTCACTCACACTTTACAGGTTGGGGAGGCGTTGATAGAAGGTTGAGAGGGATGAATTTAATCTAATAGATTAAAATTTCGTACAAAAGAGTTCTTCAGATATCAAAAACTGGGTTTTGACGTTGATATTATTGAAGCTTTTTATAATTATCTTTCAAAAAATTTTCATAACCTTCTTGTGTATAATTTTCAGCCTCCATGTATTTAACCAATACCTCATAAAATACTTCTTCCATTGGACGCTCGTTCCACTTTTCATTCCTTATGAGGAATAGCCCGTTGTGGAAGGCAAACTCACCAACTCTCACCAATTGATTTTTTTCATTGTATTCGGTGTTTTTAGAATACCCAAAAGACTCAAGTATCCCCACTAAATAAAAATCTGCAAAATTGTTTCTGTCCCTTCCTTCACTAACAATTTTATTGCCAATTTTTTTCACTGCTTTAATAAAATTATTTGGACCAGAAAAAACTTCAATTAATATTAAAAGCACAATTCTTATAAAGATAACTGCTTTGTGTTCGGCAAAATTAGATCTGCTGTAATTGAATCGATTCCCCTCAAACACCAATAAACTACGTTTTGCCCCCTTCAACAATTCCCGCAAGTTGATTGCCTCTGCTTCTATAGCATGGTTAATAAAGTATGAAAGAAAACAATTTATTTCGTTAACATGCGGAGCTAATTCATGGGTTGAATTTTTTGGAATTTGCTTTTCAATTGTTTTTTGCAGAATTTGCGTTACATGCCCCTTTACAAATTTCTTGTTCTCAAAAAAATAAGGTTCGGTTGAATGAAATTTGTCAAGATAGCCAGAAGAATCAAAATCTTTGCTATGTTTGTGTTCAAATAGCTTTTCGATATTTTCATAGTCCCCAACCACAATTACCTTGTCAAATCCAAATTTATTTTCCTCTTCTCTATCGAAATAAGCTGAGAATATATTGAGAATCCTAAATACATGATTTGGATCCAACCTATCTAAGTCATCTAAGATCAAAAT